>NZ_BAABBE010000018.1:0-174745 GCF_039537795.1 Lentzea roselyniae | reverse complement strand
GGTGCGGGACTTCAAGAAGGCCGCCAAGGCCGCGGCCAAGGGCAAGTAGCGCCTTCGGAACCCTTCTGGTCCACTGGACGAACGCCGCCAGCTCGACGAGGTGCGGTCGCGCGCCTCGGGGGAGAAAGGGCGTTTCGTTGCGCATCAAGGCAATTGGCGTGTTCGCGGTCATCGCGTTCGGCCTGTCGGGCGCTTCCGCCGGGGCTGCCACCACGTGGCCGGGAGACTCCGCGACGAGGACCGCCGACGGCACGAACGTGTTCGGGACCAACCTCAGCGGGCTGTCCTTCGAGAACCCGAACGTGGCGTGGGCGGTGAAGAACGGGCCCTCCACGCTCTACCGGCTCGTGCCCAGCGGTACGGGCTGGAAGGTGGACCAGAAGCGGTCGCTCAACTTCGCGGACGGGCAGGGCGACCCGGACGCCGAGGCCGTGGTCGCCACGCCCGACGGGCTCTTCGTCGCGATCGAGCGCGACAACGACAACGGTGACGTCAGCAGGCCGATGATTCTCAAGTACGGCACCGGCAGCAACGCGATCGCCGAGTGGGAGCTCGGCGGCATGCCCGAGGTCGACCCCAACGACGGGCCAGAAGCCATCTCCTGGGTGCCGGACTCGTTCCTCACGCAGAACGGTTTCAAGGACGACAGCGGCAAGACCTACAACCCCGCGGACTACCCCGGCCACGGCGGCGGGTTGTTCTTCGTCGGGCTTGAGGCCACCGGCGAGGTGTACGTGTACGCGTTGCAGGGCACGGACGCCAAGCTGCTGAGCAGGTTCGAGAGCGGGCACAGCCAGGTGATGGACCTGGAGTTCAACGGCGGCAAGCTGTGGGCGGCCTGTGACAACAACTGCAGCGGGCGCACGACGACGCTGGCCATCAGCAGCGGGAAGTTCCGGGTCACGGCCACGTACGACCGGCCGGCCAGGCTGCCGAACGTGAACCTGGAGGGCTTCGCGATCTCGCCCAGCTGTGTCAGCGGCAAGAAGGTCGTGCTGTGGGCGGATGACAACAACACGAACGGCCACGCGTTGCGCAGCGGTTTGCTGAACTGCGCTGCCTGAGCGGGATTGTCGGGGTGCGTCACTAGGCTGCTGCGCGTGACCGCACCCCACCTCCCCGGCCTGACCGACCTGGGACCCCTGGGCGCCGGCGGGTTCGCCACCGTCTACCGCGCCCATCAGACCCAGCTCGGCCGCGACGTCGCGGTCAAGATCGACAACCGGGTGCTCGCGGATGAGCGGGATCGGCGGCGGTTCATCCGGGAGGCGCACGCCGCGGCGAAGCTGTCGGGGCATCCGCACGTCGTCGGGGTGCACGACGCGAACATCACCGCCCACGGCACGCCGTACATGGTCATGGAGCTGTGCACGGGTGGTTCGCTCGCCGACCAGCTCGACCAGCGCGGGCCGTTGCCGCACGAGCAGGTGCGCGATCTCGGCATCAAGCTCGCCGACGCACTGGCCGCCGCACACGCGGAAGGCGTGCTGCACCGGGACATCAAGCCCGGCAACATCCTCGTCGACCGCTACGGCACGCCGAAGCTCGCCGACTTCGGGCTCGCGGCGCTGCTGGACGCGCAGGGCGGCAGCACGGTCACGCGTGACGCCCTGAGCCCCAGCTACGCGCCGCCGGAAGCGTTCGCCATGGCCGAGCCCACGCCGCAGGCCGACGTCTACTCGCTCGCCGCCACGCTCTACACGCTGCTCGCGGGCAAGCCGCCGCGGCCGGTGCCGTGGCCCATCACGTCGTTCGACCAGCTCGGTGAGGTGCTGCGCAGGCCGGTGACCGCCGTCAACGGTGTGCCGCCGACACTGCACGAGGCCATCGCGCGGGCGCTGCACCCCGACGCCAACCTGCGCACGCCGAGCGCGGCGCAGTTCCGCGACGAGCTGCGCGGTCTCACCCAGCTGCCCGTTTCGCCGTCAGCCGGGAAGAAGCGCAAGGCCTGGCCGGCCCTCGCGGCCGCCGCACTCGTCGTGGTGGTGGGCGCGGGTGCGCTGATGTGGAGTCTCTTCGGCAACGAGAAGGCCGGTGCGCAGGGGCCTGGCCCCGCGACCACGCAGCCGGGTGGGGCGGAGGACATCCCGCCGTTCCTCAAGAAGTGCGAGGGAGGGTTCTGCGTCGACAAGTCGACCTGCTTCCGCGGTGTCACCAGCATCGGCGGCATGCCCGCCACGGCGCGGAAGGTCGGCAGCTGCGCGGACCTGCACTACTGGGAGTCGTTCGCGGGCGGCTGGCTCTCCGGCGAGATCCCCGCGGTCGACTCCGACGAGCTGCTGGCTTCCTCCGAGGTGAGGAACGTCTGCACGCCCGCGATGATGAAGGCCAACACGCGGCCGACAGTCGACACCACCGGCTGGGAGATCACCGCCGTCGGGTTCAAGGACGGCACGCGCAGCTACTTCCTCTGCCTCGGCTCCGAACCCGAGGTCGGCGAGGTCGTGACCAGTGCGTTCGGCAGTTGAACAAATCCACTTGCGACGGTCACTAACGTAGAACGACGTGCGTGTCCACGCCGATTTGATCATTGCTGGATTCCGAAGGTACTCGACCTACCGACAAGCGATGCTGGCCGGAATGACCACGAACGTGGTGTTCGGCCTGCTGCGGGTCGCCATCCTCGTCGCCGCTCTCAAGGCGGCGAACGGCGAGATCGCGGACTACGACGTCGCTGCCACCAACACGTACGTCTGGATCGGGCAGGGGCTGCTCGGGTTCGTCCTGCTGTGGGGGAACAACGAGCTCGCCGAGCGCGTGCGATCCGGTGACGTGGTAGTAGACCTCTATCGGCCATGGCACCTCCAGGGCGCTCTCCTCGCCGAGGACATCGGCCGCGGCGGATACGCGTTCCTGACGAGGCTCGCGCCGCCGGCGGTGTTCGGCATGCTGCTGTTCCCGTTCCAGTTCCCTGCACACGGCTACCAATGGCCGCTGTTCGGTGCCAGCGCGCTCATCGCGCTCGTCACCAGCTTCGGGGTGCGGTTCCTGGTGGAGCTCAGCGCGTTCTGGCTGATCGACAACCGCGGCTTGTACGGGTTCTGGAACGTCACGTCCGGTCTGCTCTGCGGGCTGACCGTGCCGATCGCGTTCTTCCCCGAGTGGGCGCGGGAGGTGCTGTGGATGACGCCGTTCCCCGCGTTGCTGCAGGCGCCGATCGACGTGTTCCTCGGGCACGGGAACGTGGTGAAGCTCCTGCTGTACCAACTGTTCTGGGCCGCGGCCGTGCTCGCCATCGGCCACTTCGCGCTGCAGCGAGCTGTGCGCAAGGTGGTGGTGCAGGGTGGCTGACACCATCTACCCGAAGCTCATCGGCGCCCGGCTGCGGAGCCAGATGTCCTACCGCGCGTCGTTCGCCATGGACTTCCTCACGCAGGTGATCGCGCAGTGCTACGAGCTGCTCGTCATCCTGATCCTCTTCACCCAGATCCACGCGCTCGGCGGGTTCACCAAGAACGAAGTGCTGCTGATGTACGCGTTCGCCGGCGCGGCGTTCGGGGTCGCGGACCTCTTCGCCGGTCAGCTCGACAACCTGCCGACGTACATCCGCACCGGCAGCTTCGACGTGTTGCTGATGCGGCCGCTCGGCACGTTGCCGCAGATCATGTGCTCCGACATCCGGCTGCGCAGGATCGGGCGCATCACCGGCGGGCTCGCGGTGATGGGCTACGCGCTGGCGAACGTCCCCATCGACTGGTCTCCGGCGAAGGTCGTGCTGACCATCGCGACACCGGTGGCGGGCGCGGTCATCTACAGCTCGGTCTGGGTGGTCGCGTGTTCGATCTGCTTCTGGATCGTCGACGGACGCGAGTTCGCCAACGCGGTCACCTACGGCAGCAACGCTTTCACGTCGTACCCGATCAACGTCTACTCGCGGCCGCTGCGCTGGGTGATGGCGTACATCGTGCCGGGTGCGTTCGTCGCGTACTACCCGAGCCTCGCGCTGCTCGGGAAAGAGGATCCGCTCGGCCTGCCGGGCTGGGTCGGCTGGACATCACCGCTCGTCGCGGCACTCGCTGCGGCGGCAGCCGGGCTCGTGTGGCGGTTCGCGGTCAGGCACTACCGGGGAACGGGATCATGATCGAGGTCAGGGAGCTCCGCAGGGAGTTCAAGGTCGCCACGTCCAAAGGCTTGCGGCGCAACTACAAGACGGTCACCGCGGTCGACGGGGTCACGTTCGGTGTCGAGGCGGGGGAAGCCGTCGGGTACGTCGGGCCGAACGGTGCCGGCAAGTCCACGACGATCAAGATGCTGACCGGGATCCTGGTGCCGACCAGCGGCCACATCCAGGTCAGCGGTGTGGATCCGGCGAAGGAGCGACGCGATCTCGCCAAACGCATCGGCGTCGTGTTCGGCCAGCGCAGCCAGCTCTGGTGGGACCTGCCGCTCAAGGACAGCTTCGACCTGCTGAAGTCCATCTACCGCGTGCCCGCGCGGGACTACGGGGTGAGGCTCGAGGAGTGCGTCGAGCTCCTCGGCCTGCAGGAGCTTCTGATGACCCCGGTGCGGCAGCTGTCGCTCGGGCAACGGATGCGCGGGGAGATCACGGCGGCACTGCTGCACGCCCCGGAACTGCTCGTCCTCGACGAACCGACCATCGGCCTGGACCTGGAGTCGAAGGAACGCCTGCGGGAGTTCCTGAAGGAAATCAACACCCGCCGCGGCACGACGCTCCTGCTCACCACGCACGACCTGGACGACATCGAGCGGCTCTGCCCTCGGCTGATGGTGATCGACCACGGCCGGGTGCTCGCCGACGGGCCGCTCGACGAGCTGCGGGCCGAAGTGACCCCGGAGCGTGAGCTCGTCATCGACCTCAGGGAACCCGGACCAGCGCCGGACGTCCCCGGAGTGACAGCGGTGCGCAGCGAGGCCAACGGAATGCGACACCATCTCACGTTCAGACGAGCGGAGACGACGGCGGCTCAGTTGATCACTCAGGTGGTGCGCCAGGTCGAGGTGCACGATCTCGCCGTGGTCGAACCGCAGATCGACGACGTCATTCGGAAGCTCTACCAACGCGAGGTCGCGCAGGATGTACATCGGTAGAGTCGTAAGCAACACAAACGGACACATCGGGCAGAAGGAGAGCGAATGCGCCTAGTCGGACCGCTGGCGGCAGCTGTCATCGCGTTGGGTGGCCTGACGGCCTGCGACACGATCCAGGGCGTCAGTGACACCGCGGACAAGGTGAAGCTGTGCGCTGACGCGATCCAGCTGGTGGGTTTCTCGCCGGACATGAGCGACCCGCAGAAGGCGCTGGAGGACACCAAGGCCAAGGCCGCCGAGCTGGAGAAGCTCGCGACCTCGTCGCCCGACGAGCAGGTGAAGAAGGCGCTCGAGGAAGCGGCGAACGGGATGCAGAACGTCAACTCCGCAGCCGATTGGGTGACGCAGAAGGCCGCGCTCGTCGAGAAGGTTTCCACGGCCTGCGGCGGATGAGCACTTGAGCCCTGTTGCGCGCCTCCGGTGTCGGCCTAGGCTTTAACGCGTTCAACGCGCCATGCCTCACGCCGCACACCGGAGGTGTCGCAGCACATGCACGCAACAGTTGGTGACAGGCTCCACGTCCACAGCCGCTCAGTGGGGCTCGAGGAGCGTCTGGGCGAGATCCTCGAAGTGCGCGGGACCGACGGCCAGCCGCCGTATCTGGTCCGCTTCAACGACGGCCACGAGGGCCTGGTCTTCCCCGGTCCCGACTGCATCGTCGAGCCGCGCGGAGAGATCTAACCCAGGACCGTGCTGATCAACTCCTCGGCGAGCTGAGGAGTCGCTGCCGCCACGCCTGACCACCGGTGGGTCAGGTCGGGTTCGAACGTGAACGGCCGCCCGCGCAGGTCGACCAGCACCCCGCCCGCCGCGGGCACGGTGACCAGTGCCGTCGCGAGGTCCATGATCCGGTGCGTGTCGGTGCCGGGGTCGATGAAGGCGTCGACGGTGCCCTCTGCGACGAGCATCGTCTCCAGGCAGGTCGTGCACAGCACCCGGATGCGGTCGGCGCGGTTCGCGATGCGCAGCCACGCGTCCTGTGTGCCGGTCTTGGGACGCATCAGGCAGACGGACGCGCCATCCAGAGTTGTACGTCCGGTCGTGCGGAACGACGTCGGAACTCCTGCGCGCGCATGCCACGCACGGCCTGTGTCGAACCACGTCGTCAACGCTTCTTTGGCCGTGCCGTCCTCGACGAGCGCACCGGCGAAGCAGGAGAGAGGAACGCCGAACGCGGCGTTCGCCGACCCGTCGACCGGGTCGATGACCAGGGTGATCGAGGAACCGTTGTCGACGAACCCGGCTTCCTCGGAGAGCAGGTTCACGCGGTTGCGGTGGATGGACTCCAGCACCGCGTCCTCGACGATGCGATCGACGCGCATCGTCGGTGTTCCGTCGGCGCCGTCCGCCACTTCCTCGCGGAGTTCGAGGCGCGTGTGCAACGAGCGGGCGCGCCCGTACGCCGCCGACGCCGCGCGGGCGGCATCGGCGAGCGCAGGGTGCACGTCATCGGAGATCTGTGGCTGGGGCACGTCCCATGGAATCCGCACGTGCCCCACATTGCCACGGATCAGATCAGGCCGAGGCCCTTCACCGCGTCGCGCTCCTCGACCAGCTCGGCCACGGAAGCGTCGATGCGGGCGCGGGAGAACTCGTCGATCTCGAGGCCCTGGATGATCTCGTAGCTGCCGCCGGAGCACTTGACCGGGAACGACGAGATGATGCCCTCGGGCACGCCGTACGAGCCGTCCGACGGGATGGCCATCGAGGTCCACTCGGTGCCGTTGACCCAGTCGTAGATGTGGTCGATGGCGGCGTTCGCGGCCGAAGCGGCCGAGGAGGCGCCACGGGCCTCGATGATCGCCGCACCGCGCTTGGCGACGGTCGGGATGAAGTCGTTCTCGAGCCACGCCTGGTCGTTCACGGCCTCGGCGGCGGTCTTGTCGCCGACCTTGGCGTGGAACAGGTCCGGGTACTGGGTGGCCGAGTGGTTGCCCCAGATCGTCATGTTCTTGATGTCCGTGACCGCGACGCCCAGCTTCTTGGCGAGCTGCGACAGGGCGCGGTTGTGGTCCAGGCGGGTCATCGCGGTGAAGCGCTCGCGCGGGACGTCCGGCGCGTGCTGCTGGGCGATGAGGGCGTTGGTGTTGGCCGGGTTGCCGACCACGAGCACCTTCACGTCGTCCGCGGCGCCGGCGTTGATCGCCTCGCCCTGCGGCTTGAAGATGCCGCCGTTGGCCTCCAGCAGGTCGCCGCGCTCCATGCCCTTCGTGCGGGGGCGGGCGCCGACGAGCAGGGCCACGTTCACGCCGTCGAACGCGGTCTTCGCGTCGTCGGTGATCGTGATGCCCTTGAGCAGCGGGAAGGCGCAGTCGTCGAGCTCCATCGCGGTGCCCTCTGCGGCCTTCAGCGCCGGGGTGATCTCCAGCAGGCGCAGGTTGACCGGGGTGTCCGGGCCCAGCAGGTGGCCGGAAGCGATGCGGAAGAGCAGTGCGTAGCCGATCTGGCCGGCTGCACCGGTGACAGTGACGTTCACGGGCGTGCGGGTCATGAGCCTTCCCGAATGACGGTCCTCGTTGACGTCGGGCAGGTCGCCCGGCGTCCCGCACGTTACCAACACGTGGACAGTGGCAGAGTGTGAGAGTGGACAACCCTTCGGAAGAGATCGCGCCGGAAATCGATGCCGACTACGCCGACGCCAACCTGCCGGGCCAGCACTGGGAGAAGCGGTCTTTCACCGACTGCGACTTCACCGAAGCCGATCTCCGCGAGCTCGTGACCTCGGGCTGCACGTTCACCCGCTGCGACTTCACCCGGACGGACCTCGGTGAGTCGAAGCACCAGGCGACCGCTTTCCGGCAGTGCACCTTCGACCGCACGGTGCTGACGAGGTCGACCTTCACCTCGTGCAGCCTCATGGGTTCGAACTTCGTCGACTGCGTGCTGCGGCCGATCACCTTCACCGAGGTGGACTTCACGCTGGCGTCGTTCGTGAAGGCGCCGCTGTACGACCTGAAGCTGAACGGGCAGCGGTTCCGCGAGACGAACCTCAGCGAGGCCGACCTGCGCAACACCGACCTCGCCGAGGCGGACCTGATGGGCGCGCGGCTGCTCGACGCCAAGCTGGAGGGCGCTGACCTGCGCGGGGCGAAGGTGGACGCGAACGGGCTCCGGCAGGCCAAGCTCGCCGGAGCCCTCATCGACGTCGACCAGGCGATCGCTTTCGCGGCCGCCCACGGACTAGTTGTGTCGTGACGTGATGCGCACGGACGGGTGGATGCGCACGCGCATCTCCCCGTCCCCGAAGTCCACGGCGACGTGCGACTCGCCGTCACCGGACCACACGCGCAGCCGGTTCGCGTCCTCGCGGTAGAGATCGACCACCGGCTCGTCACCCTGGAACCACCGCACCCGCACGGAAGCGGCGTGCTCGTCGAACGAGACCAGCACGTCCTCGATCCGGACGACCTTGATCCACGGCTCGTCCTCGGCTTCGGGGGCGACGCCGAACGCGTCGACGAACTCGTCGTCGGACGGCACCTGCATCATCGCGCTACCCCTTCGGGATGATCGTGGTGAGCCGCAGGCCGTCCGGCGTGACCTGCCAGGCCGACTCGAAGTGCAGGAAGCCACCTGGCCCCGCGAACAGCGAGTCGCGGATCTGGAACGTACCGTACTCGTCGGTGTAGGTCCGTTTGATGTTCGCGTCGCTGGTCACCGCGTCGTCGAGGTGCTTTTTGATCAGCGCACGGCCCTGCGGCGTGTCGTGCACGCCGATGCGTGCGAGCTGTTCCTTGTTCTGCTTGGACCTCGCCGCGTTGTGCGAGTTCGAGTCGACCTTGCCGAAGAGGTAGTCGTACTTGCCGTTGTCGACCAGCGCGCGGCCGCGCTTGGCCTCCTCCAGCTTCGAACCCGTGTAGATCAGGTCGCCGCCCTTGCGGATGTTCTTCAGGTACCGCAGGAAGAACAGCGATCCCATCGCCCGGTCGGCACCGGACAGCTCCTCGCCGGTCATCGGGTCACGACCGGACACCGCGCCCCACAGGCCCTTCGCGTCACCGACGAACGGCACGAAGTCGACGGCCAGCGAGAACCAGCTGTCCGCCCTGGCCAGTTCCTCCGCCGACGCGCGCTGCCCCCAGATCTTGTCCAGACCGGACAGGTCGAGGTTGTCGAGCGTCACGCGGTAGGTGCTGAAGAAGTTCCACCCGCCGTTGTTGAGCGCGTCGACCGCGCGGTTCATCTTGCCCACGGCGGCGTTCATCTGCGCCATCGCCGCGTTCATCTGGGTGAGCGCGTTGTTGACGACGTCGAGGGCCCGGTTCATCTGGTCCATCGCCGTGTTCATCTGGTCGATCACGACGTTCATCTCGCCGAGGATCCGGGTGGACTCGGTGACCGTGGCGTTGATGTCCGTGAGGGCCGAGTTCATCTTCTCGTAGCCCTGGATCATCTGGTCGAGGATGCCGGGGGTGTCGTTGAGCAGCTGCTTCGTCGTCTTGACGAAGTCGACGGTCATCCTGGTGATCTGGACGGTCCAGCCGAGGCCGGCCTTGGCGAGGTCGACGGCCTGCTCGAACGTCACGTGCGTGCCGAGCTCGCGCCGCACGATCTCCCACAGCGCGGCCATCGGGCCACCGGGTGCCATCGCCGCGTCCACAACGGACTTGAGCGTCTGCTTGTCCGCTTCCTCCAACGGATGCGGGTTCGCCGCGTACTTCGCGACCAGCGGCGCGATCGTGGCCTGGTTGTCCTGCACGAACTTCGTCGCGGCCGTCATGGCGTGCACGATCGGTGAGTCCGGGCCGAGGCTCTGCTGCAACCCGGCACGCAGCTCGCGCAACCCGCGCTCGGTGAGCAGCACGCTCGCGCCGACCGAGGCGATGCGGTGCACCTTCTCCAGCGGGTTCAGGCCGGTGCAGCCGGTGGTCTGCGGCGCGATGTCGCGGGTCGCCGCCCAGCCGGTGCCGATCGAAGTGCTGGGCATGGCGTCGTTGGGCTGCGTGCTGACCCATTCGCCGAGCGCGGGCACGAACCGGTGCCACCACAGCTGGTCGCCGTAGAGCCCGAACAGCGTGTCCGCACCCGCGGAGCCGATCGAGCGGAACCGCTGCCAGCCCTGACCGACCACCGCGTCTCGCTGGAGCCACGTGCCGTCGGAGTAGTGGTGCCGAGTCAGCTCACCGGACGGCGTGCGCGCGTAGAGCACACCGGGTCCGGCCGCGACGATCAGGTTGTATCGGTCCCAGCCCTTGGCGAGCTCCTGGCCGTCGACCGTCCACTTGGCACCGTCGTGGGCGAACCGGCGCAGCGTGCCGTCGGCGTCCACGCGGTAGATGTCACCGACGGCGTCGACGGTGACGAGGTCACGCGCGGTGGTGGCGAACCGTTCCCAGCCCTGCGCGAGCAGGGAACCGGTGCCGTTGTCCCAGCCGGTGCCGTTCCAGGCGAACCGCTTCAGCGCTCCGCCGGTCTCGACGCTGTAGACCTGCCCGCTCGGCCCGGCCATGGTGCGGCCGTTCCACCCGGAGCCGACCTGCCGCGCCTGACCCCAGGTCGGTTTCCCGGACCTGGTCCCCTGGTGCGGATAGAGCCACAGCTCGCCGTTGTCCCGTGCGGCGAACACCGGTACGTCCGTGACGCACGTGGCAAACGCCGCTGCCGGGATCCAGTTGACAGCCTGCGCGGGTTGCGCGGGCACGATGATTCCTGCGCCGACGGCGGCCGTGAGCACGGCGGCACGCCAGCGTCCCCCAGATTTGAACACGGCGAGGAATATAGAACCGCGCCGTCTCGAAATAAAACCGCTGCTCGCTCGCGTGTGGCCAGGATCGCAGGCCTGGCCACACGCGGACGGGCGTCAGTTGTCGGCCGAGCCCGTGATCTCCACGAGGACGCCGTCGGCGACCATCTCCTCGATCGCCTTCGGCAGCAGGTAGGCGGTACCGCCACCGGGCTGCTCGAACCACGGCACCGCGACGCCGGTCAGCACCTCGAGCGGGCGGCGCAACCGGTACACGCGGTACGGGCGGTTGATCCACGACGGCACGAGGCTGCGTTCCGGGAACGGCGTGCCCGCCACGTAGACGAGGTTGCCGCTCTGGTCGCCGTAGCGGTCGACCTCGGTGCCCGCCGGCAGCTCGAACATCTGCTTGTGACGGAACAGCGTCAGCGGCGGTTCGCCGGCGAGCGGGGTGATCGGGAACTTCCGCTTCGACGGCTCCTCCTGCGCGACCGCGGCAGCCACCGGTGCCGGTGCGGGTGCCGGGGCCTGCGGTGGTGGCGGAAGCGGCGGAGCCTGCTGTGCCTGCGGCTGAGGCATCGGCGGGCGCTGCGGCGGGACGGGGCGGCGCGGCTCCTCGCGGAAACCGTTGGCCATCGGGCGCTGCGGCGGCGGAGGCGGGGGCGGCGTCCGCACGATCGTGCGGAAGTTGCCCAGCACCAGCTTGCCGACCAGGTACGCCGAGGCGTCCTCGACCTTGTCGAAGCGCATGGGGCTCTTCGGGCCGTGGTCGAACCAGCACACCTCCCAGCTGTCGCCGTCGAGGCGCAGCGTCCAGGTGCGGTCGGCCGGCTCGCCGATCCGGTACACGCCGTGCGGCACGTTGAGGTCGTCGAGCGCGCGGCGGGTGCCAGCCAGCTCGCGGTCCTCCTCCGGCGTGACGGTGCGCGGCGGTTTCACCGGTTCCGGCTCGGGTTCGGGTTCCGGCTCCGGTTCGTTGAACAGCGCCGCGTCGAACTCGGTCGTCTCCTCGACGTGGGCGGGCGCGGGCACCGGCACCGGCACCGGCACGGAGACCGGCACCACGGGAGGCGCCACCGGCGAGGGCTCGGGGACGGGCTCCGGTTCGAACGACTGGGGCTCGAAGGGCTGTTGTTCGAACGGCTGCTGCTCGAACTTCTGCTGCTCGAACTTCTGCTGTTCGAACGGCTGCTGCTCGAACGGCGGCTGGTCGAAGGCCTGGGGCTCGAACGCGGCGGTGGACTCGATCTCGTCCTCCGCCAGGTCCGGCTCGTCCTCGGCGACCGCGACGACCGGGTGCTCCTCGGTGACCTCGGCCGCGGTCTCCAGCGGCTCGTCGAGGACCGGGCTCCACGCCATCGTGTCCTGCATGACGTCGCGCGGGCGTTCCTCGGTCTCGGCGACGAGGCTGTCCGTGCGCTCCTCCTCGCGGTGGTGCGTGAGGAGCTCCGGCTCGTCCGGGCCCGCGGTCGGGATCTCGGGTTCGTCGGCAACGTCCACGGCGTCGTCTTCGTGGCCGAGGTCCGTTTCGTTCGGTTCGTCGGCGACGATCTCCGCGACGGGCTCGGGTTCCTCGGTCTCGCTCGCGTGCGGGGCGAAGAGGTCCATGCCGGCGCCGTAGGTGTCGCGCAGGCGCCGCTCGTCGACGTGGTCGGGCACACCGTCGGAGTCGAAGACCACCCGATAGGGCGGACCGTCTCCGGCCTGCACCGGCACCGCGACCGTGGGGCCGACGTCGCCGGACTCCTGCTCGTCCTCGACCTGCGGCTGCTCGGTGGTGACCTCGGCGGCCTGCGGTTCGGGCACCAGCGGCTCGAAGTCGTACTCCTCCGGCTCCTCCTCGTCCTCGAACTTCGGCTGCGCCACGTACATCGTCGCGTCGGACTGAGGCTGGGGTTCCGGCTCCGGCTCCGGTTCCGCCTCGAGCAGCTGGGTGCCGGGAGGCGCGGCTGGCGCGCCGAGGTTCGCGGCGGCGGCGAGCCTCGACTCCTCGGAGACCTCCGGCAGGCTGAAACCGGCGGCCCTGGCGCGTTCGACCAGCTCGGGCTCCGGCGGCACGCCGTACTTGCGCAGGTAGTACGAGACTCCCGCGGGCCAGATCCACGCGCCGTCCGTCTGGAATCCGGACGGCACGACCTGCGGCGAGTCGGGGTGCAGGACGTCGGCGTCGAAGCCGCGCCCGGCGACCGCGACCGGCGCGTTCGACAGGTACGCGAGCAGCGGCGCGACCTCGGGCTCCGGCACCGGTGGCCGGTTGACCGAGGGACGGCCGCCGGGACCGGCGCCGTCGAACACGCGGACGGTGCGGAACACCGGCGTCGGCGGGTTCAACCTGCGGCGCAGCCAGTCGGGGACGTTCTCGTCCACGCGGGGGAAGAACCGCATCTCGTCGAAGTACGCCTGCTGCGGAGGAGGTGTCTGCCAGCTCGGCTCGGCGCGGTCGAAGTCGAGGTTGTAGCTCGACGGGTGATCGAGCTGGTAGCGGGCGTTCGTCCAGCTGCCCCGCCCCTCGCGATGCATGCCCGCCCGCAGCCGGGCGAACAGCGAGGCCACGTCCTGCGGCGGCGCCCAGGAGTGCGAAGTGCCGTCCTGCAGCCGCAGCTCGGCCTCCAGCTCGAAGTACCGGCCCGTGGCTCGGTACTGCGCGATCACGCTGCGCCAGTCCTCCGGCGCGGCCCGCATGAGAGTCAGGCCGATCTGCTTAACCAGAGCGTCCTGCTCGGTAGGGTTCAACGGCTTCGGCTCGGACACGCCAACATCTTCCCCTGCAAGTCGCCGGATCGCACACGTCCCCCGCCGCTGCGCCGAACGGTGGAGGCCCGACCATAACGCGGTGGACCTCCCCGGTTAAAGCTGATCAAGAACACCCCCGTCTCGGCTGGAGGAGCTTTGTCGCGGTCCGCGCAGTTGACCGGAGGCCTGCTGGCGGCGGTCGGCGGAGTGGCCATCGCGGTCCAGGGGCGGGTCAACGGAACCCTGGCGCAGTCGTTGCAGAACGGGTTCCTGGCGGCGTTGATCTCCTTCGGCGGCGGGTGGCTCGTGCTGGTCGTGGTGGTCCTGTCGCGACAGTCCGGGAGGGACGGGCTGGCGCGGTTGCGGGAGTCGCTGGTCAGCCGCCGGATTCGCTGGTGGGAGTGCGTCGGCGGGCTCTCGGGCGCGTTCCTGGTGGCCTCGCAGGGCATCGCGATCGCGACCATCGGTGTGGCGGTGTTCACGGTCGCGGTGGTCGTCGGCCAGGTGGTGAGCAGCCTGGTCGTGGACCGGAGCGGGATGGGACCCGGTGAGCCGAAGCCGTTCACGGTGACCAGAGGGCTCGGGGCGGCGGTCGGCGTGGTCGCGGTGGTGGTCGCCGTGTCGCACCGGTTCACGTCGCCCGGTTCGTTGTGGCTCGCCGTGCTGCCGCTGGTCGCCGGGCTGCTGATGGGCTGGCAGCAGGCGGTGAACGGGCTGGTCCGCGAGGCCGCCGGACACTCGGTGACCACCATTCTGGTGAACTTCACCACCGGCACCGCGGCGCTGCTGCTCGTGAACCTCGTGGCCGCCCGCGGGGTGGCCGAGTTCCCCGCACAGTGGTGGCTCTATCTCGGCGGGCTGCTCGGCATCGTCGGCGTGGGTGGCGCGATCGTGTCCGTGCGGTTCATCGGCGTGCTGATGGTCGGGTTGTGCGCGGTGTGCGGGCAGCTCGTCGGGGCCGTGCTGCTGGACGCGTTCAGCGGGCACCTGGCGTTGCCGACGGTGATCGGCGTGGTGCTGACGCTGGTGTCGGTGGGCGTGGCCGCGCTGCCCAGTGGGAAGATGAGACCGTGACTGCGACGCTGCTCAACGGCAACGAAACCCGGAACGCGCTGTTCGAGGACCTCAAGGCGCGGGTCGCCGCGCTACCGGTGCCGGTGGGTCTGGCCACCGTGCTGGTGGGGGACGACCCCGGTTCGCACTCGTACGTGAAGGGCAAGCACAGGGCGTGCGAGAAGGTCGGCATCAAGTCGATCCGCCGCGACCTGCCGGAGGCGACCACGCAGGAGGAGCTGGAGGCCGTCATCGACGAGCTGAACGCCAACCCCGAGGTCACCGCCTACATCGTGCAGCTGCCGCTGCCCAAGCACCTCGACGCCGGCCCGATCCTGGAGCGCATCGACCCGGCCAAGGACGGCGACGGCCTGCACCCGGTCAACCTGGGCAAGCTGGTGCTCGGCATCGACGCCCCGCTGCCCGCGACGCCGCGCGGCATCGTGGAGCTGCTGCGCCGCTACGACGTGCCGCTCGCGGGCGCGAACGTCACCGTGGTCGGCCGCGGTGTCACCGTGGGCCGCCCGATCGGCCTGCTGCTCACCCGCCGCAGCGAGAACGCCACCGTCACGCTGTGCCACACCGGCACCAAGGACCTCGCCGCCGAGGTGCGCCGCGCGGACATCGTGATCGCGGGCGCCGGCAGCGCGGGCCTGATCACCAAGGACATGGTCAAGCCGGGCGCGGCCGTGATCGACGTCGGCATCACCCGCACCGAGGCCGGCCTGGTCGGCGACGTGGCTCCCGACGTCCGCGAGGTCGCCGGCTGGCTGGCCCCGATCCCCGGCGGCGCCGGCCCGATGACCGTGGCGATGCTGCTGACCAACACCGTCGAAGCCGCCGAGCGCGCCCATGCAGCGGTCTGACGCAGAGGCGCTCATGCCGGAACAGCGCTGGCGCTCGGGTCCCGCGAAGCACCTGCCGTTCGCGCTGGTGCTCGGGATCAGCGTGCTCGGGCTGGTGCGGATCTTCCAGTACCACTGGCGGCAGGGCGCCGTGCTGCTCGGCGTGTCGCTGCTGGTGGCGGCCGTCCTGCGGATCCTCGTGACCGACGAGCAGGCCGGGCTGATCAAGATCCGCGGCCGTGGCATGGACGCATTCCTGTACTCCACCCTGGGCATCGTGGTGATCGCCGTGGCTCTGACGATCACCGGCGGCCCGCTGAGTCGTTAGCTCGGGCCGATGGCGCGGTCGACGAGGACCTCGACGACTTCGTCGAGGTCCATCGGCTCCACGATGCCCGGCAGCGTCAGCCGCTCGTAGATCAGCCCCGTCATCGCGAAGTACATGAGGATGACGGTCATCCGGTCGCCCGGCAGCTTCGAGTCCTCGTTGAACGCGATGTTGAACTCGAGGTTGTCTGCCATCGTCCTGGTGAGCGCGGTGCGGAGGTCCGGCCTGCGCGTGGCCTCCAGCCGCAGCTCCATCAACGCCAGGTAGCTGGCCTGGTCGGCATCCGCCCGCTTGATGATGTCGTGCATGAACTTGACGCTCAGCGACTTGTCGCGGGGCAGCGCGAGCGACTCCGCGATCGACTCGTCGGACGGCGTGAGCCGCTGGGTCACCCTGATCGCCACCTCCGACATCAGGTCGTCGCGGCTCGCGAAGTAGTTGGACGCCGTGCCCGCCGGCACCTCGGCCTTCGCGTCGATCGCGCGGTAGGTCAGCCCCCGCGCACCCTCTTCCGCCAGGACTTCGATCGCCGCGTCCAACAGGGCGGTTCGCCGTGCTTCGTTCCGGACCACAATTCCTCCTTGACAACCACTACAGACATAGTACTACAGTTGTCGTGGTTGAAGCGAGTTCGTGTCGGTCGTCGACTTCCAGACGAACTCGCCGCCGTCTGCGGAGCAGCGGCAATCGAACACTGAGGGGATTGATCTGTATGCGAAAGCTCGTCTACTACGTTGCAGTGACGCTGGACGGGTTCATCGCGGCCGAGGACGGGACCTTCGACGGGTTCATCTTCGAAGGCGACCACATGGCCGGCATCAACGCCGAGTACCCGGACACGCTGCCCACCCAGTTCCGGGAGGCACTGGGCCTGCTGGACGCACCGAACCCGAACTTCGACACGGTGCTCATGGGGCGCAACACCTACCAGGTGCCGGGCGGACTCGCCTCGCCCTACGCCCACCTGCGGCAGTTCGTGGTGACGTCGCAGGAGCTCGACACACCGGACGACGTCGAGCTCATCCGCGAGAACGTCGCCGGCCGCGTGCAGGAGCTGAAGGAAGAGGACGGCCTCGACATCTGGCTGTGCGGCGGAGGCAAGCTGGCCGCCGAACTGCTGCCGTTGATCGACAAGTTGCTCCTCAAGATCCACCCGGTCGTGTTCGGCCGCGGGATCCCGCTGTTCGACGGGAAGGCCGACATCACGCGGTTCAAGCGCACCGACGCGCGCCTGTTCGAGAGCGGCGTTTCGTTCATGACTTACGAACGCCCTTAAAAATGATTGACGCACGCCGTGTGCGCCCGTAATACTTGACCCATCATCAAGCCGAAAGGGAACGTCATGACGAGCCAGCAGATGCGAGTGGAGCGCTTTGACAGTGCTGCTTTCGCTGACGCGCAACCGTCTGACGATCGCGGCTCACGACGCCCGTTCGCGTCGTTCACCTGCGGAAACGGCTCCCTGCCGTGACTTGAGATCCAGGTCGCAACCAAGGAAGCCGCCCCCATCGGGAAACCGATCGGGGCGGCTTTCTTCATTCCGTGCACACATTTCTTTTTCCGCTTCACCGCACCCTTGTAGCTCAATGGAAAGAGCGCGGCGCTACGAACGCCGAAGTCCAGGTTCGACTCCTGGCAGGGGTACGAAGCTCACGTGGCCCAGCGGCTAGGGCACCGCATTGTCGATGCGGCGATTCGCGGGTTCGAGTCCCGTCGTGAGCGCAGTCGCCCAGGCCGGCCTGGGCGCACCAACGGATGCGAGGGAGACGGCAACCCGCCTCATTTGGGATGAGGACACACCGCGTTCGACTCGCGGGCATCCGACTGGCGCTCCATCGGGGGCGCACCAGGCTCTTCAGCTCAACTGGCAGAGCACCGGGGTGAAGATCCGGAGGACGGGGTTCGACTCCCCGGGGAGCCACGCAGCACTTGGAGGATTGGCCGAGCCCGGTAAGGCATCCGTCTCGAAAACGGTGGTCGGCGCGCGAGCGCCGCGCAGGTTCGAATCCTGCATCCTCCGCCATGCCCCTCGAACCCCGTCATGAACCCTGACCGACGGTATCAGCGTCGTCGCGGAACGTGACAGGATTCGGACGATCAGCGGAAGTCGCGTGACTTCGACGGGATGCGCAGGTCGAGGTGCTGCAACCGGTCCGCCATCAGGCTGACCACACCCTCCGCCGACTCGACCACACCTCGCACGAGCATCGCCCCGCTGCTGCGCGCCACTCGTCGATACCGCGCCCAAAGCCCAGGCGAGCACACGACGTTCACCATCCCCGTCTCGTCCTCGAGGTTGAGGAACGTGACCCCGCCCGCCGTCGCCGGCCGTTGCCGATGGGTCACCGCGCCACCGACGAGCACCCGAGTCCCCGGCTCGACCGAGGACAGCGCGGCGGTGGGCAACGCACCCATGGAGTCCAACGTGGACCGCACGAACTGGGTCGGGAAGCTGTCCGGCGACAGGCCCGTGGCCCACACGTCCGCCACCGCCAGCTCGACGTCGTCCATGCCCGGCAACGAGGGCGCGTCCACCCCGACCGTGGTGCCCGGCAAGCGATCCGGCCGGATCGCGGCCACCGCGCCCGCCGCCCACAACGCCTCACGGCGTTCGAGGCCGAAGCAGGAGAAGGCACCGGCGGTGGCCAGTGCCTCCACCTGGGCGGTGGTGAGCTGCACCCGTGAACCGAAGTCCTCCATGTCGCGGAACGGTTGTGCCGCAACGATCCGCTCAGCGTCCGCGGTGCCGATCCCGCGCACCGCCTCCAGTCCGATGCGGACGGCGTTGGCACCCTCGAAGGGTTCCAGGCCCGCGTACGGCAGTGACGAGTTCACGCACGGACCGTGCACGGTGACGCCGTGGCGGCGGGCGTCGGCCACCAGGGACTGCGGCGAGTAGAAGCCCATCGGCTGGGCGCGGAGCAGGGCCGCGCAGAACGCCGCCGGGTAGTAGAGCTTGAACCACGCGCTCACGAACACCAGATGCGCGAACGACAGCGCGTGCGACTCCGGGAAGCCGAAGTTCGCGAACGCCAGCAGCTTGGCGTAGATGCGGCCTGCCAGTTCCTCGCCGATGCCGTTCGCCGTGCAGCCCTCGTAGAAGCGGTCACGCAGGCGTTCCATGCGGGCGGTCGAACGCTTGGCGCCCATGGCCCTGCGCAGTTCGTCGGCCTCGGCGGCGGTGAAGCCGGCCACGTCGACCGCGATCTGCATGAGCTGTTCCTGGAACAGCGGCACCCCGTAGGTCTTCCTGAGCGCGTTCTCCAGCAGCGGGTGGTCGTAGTCCCACTTCTCGGTCTCGTTGCGGCGCCTGATGTACGGGTGCACCGAGCCGCCCTGGATCGGGCCCGGCCGGATCAGGGCCACCTCGACGACGAGGTCGTAGAACGTGCGCGGCTTCAGACGCGGCAACGTCGCCATCTGCGCGCGGCTCTCCACCTGGAAGACGCCCACGGAGTCGGCTTTCTGCAGCATCTCGTAGACACGTTGGTCGGTGAGGTCGATGCGGCCCATGTCCACGTCGACGCCCTCGTGGTCGCGCACGAGGTCGATGGCGTAGTGCAGGGCCGAGAGCATGCCGAGGCCCAGCAGGTCGAACTTCACCAGGCCGATGGACGCGCAGTCGTCCTTGTCCCACTGCAGCACCGTGCGGTTGGGCATGCGCGCCTTCTCCACCGGGCACACCTCGCTGACCGCGCGGTGGCAGATCACCATGCCGCCGGAGTGGATGCCGAGGTGGCGCGGGAAGTTCTCCAGCTGCGCGGACAGTTCCAGCACCGGACGCGGGATGTCGCAGTCGTCGGTGGTGGTGCTGAGCGGTCCCCACCTGTCTATCTGCTTGCTCCACGCGTCCTGCTGGCCCGGCGAGTGGCCGAGGGCGCGGGCCATGTCGCGCACGGCGGAACGGGCGCGGTAGGTGATGACGTTCGCGACCTGCGCGGCGTGGCGGCGGCCGTACTTCTCGTAGACGTACTGGATCACCTCCTCGCGGCGGTCGGACTCGATGTCGACGTCGATGTCGGGAGGGCCGTCGCGGGCGGGGGCGAGGAAGCGTTCGAAGAGCAGGTCGAAGCGGACCGCGTCGACGTTGGTGATGCCGAGCGCGAAGCACACCGCGGAGTTGGCGGCGGAACCCCTGCCCTGGCAGAGGATGTCGTTGCGCTTGCAGAAGTTCACGATGTCCTGCACGACCAGGAAGTAGCCGGGGAAACCGAGCTCTTCGATGATCTTCAGCTCGTGCTCGATCTGTCGGAACGCCTTCTCGTTGTCGTCGTCGTACCTGCTTCGCGCGCCCTCGTAGGTGAGCTTGCGCAGCCAGGTGCTCTCGGTGTGGCCTGGCGGCACGTCGAACGGCGGCAGCTTCGGCGCGACCAGCCTCAGGTCGAACGCCAGCTGCATGCCGAGCAACGCGGCGTTGTGCACGGCGCCGGGGAAACGCCGGAACCGGTGCCACATCTCCTCTCCGCTGCGCAGGAACGCGGCGGGCGACGGCGGCAACCAGCCCGCCATGTCGTCGAGGCTGCTCCTGGCGCGCACGGCGGCCATCGCGGCGGCGAGCCTGCCGCGGTTCGCGGTGGCGTAGTGCACGGCATTCGTCGCCACGACGGGGAGTTTGAGCTGCTGCGCCATCGCGAAGAGCAGGTCGTTGCGCCTGCTGTCCTCCGGCAGTCCGTGGTCGGTCAGCTCGACGTAGACGCGCCCAGAGCCGAACAGGTCGGTGAGCCGCACGATCTCCCGGTACGCCGCCTCCGGTCCCTCTCTGGTCAGTGCTCTGCGGACGGTTCCCTTGCGGCAGCCCGTCAGCACCACGACCTCGCCCTTGGTGTCCTCGACGATCTGGTCGAGGTCGTAGACGGGCTTGCCCTTCTCCGCGTCGTCGTGGAGGTGGCCGGTGGTGAGCGTGCGGCACAGCCGGTGGTACCCCTCCTGCTGGCGCGCGAGGAGGAGCAGGTGGTCGCCCTCGGGATCCGGTTCGCCGTTGGCGGGCTTGCGGAGCCCGATGCTGAGCTCGGCGCCGAACACCGTGTGCATCCCGAGCTCCTTCGCGGCCTCGGCGAAGCGGACCACGCCGTACATGCCGTCGTGGTCGGTGATCGCGATGGCGTCGAGCTTGAGCCGCTGTGCCTCCTCGACGAGCTCCTCGGGGTGGCTCGCGCCGTCGAGCCAGCTGAAGTTGGAGTGGCAGTGCAGCTCCGCGTACGGCACGCGCTTGCGGGTGACCGCGAGCTCGTCCACGCGCAGCTCGAAACCCGGCGGCGCGGTGTACCGGTCGCGGTGGCGTGACCACCCCGGACCGTCGCCGCCGTCGGGTTTCTGCTCGACGGGTTTGCCGGAAAGCGCGCGTTCCAGCTCCTTCCATCGAACCGGCGGGTTGTTCCAGCCCATCAGGAACCTTTGCGCGGCAACGGGATCAGGAGCTCCAGCAGATCCCAGTACTGCTCGTCGTGCATCAGTCGTACACCCCTTCCAGAAACCACCTCTGGTCCCTGCGGATCAGCAGGAACGCCTGGTCCGGCGTCTGCACCTGGATGCGCGCGGCCCGGTGCGGGTCCGGCGCCCACCACCGCTCGTCGACCGGCCACGGTCCGGCCCACGCGGTCACCTCCTGCGCTTTTCCATTCACCACAAGGCTTTTCGGCCGTGCGGTGAGTTCGAGACGGCCGGTCACACCGACCTCGTCACCGGCCGCGTCCCTCAGCTCGGCGGGGTCGTCGGCGAGCGTCGCGGGTGCCCTGGTCAGCCGGCCAGGCCACGGGTGGTCCGGGTTCTGCAGCGGCACCCGTTCATCACCCCACGGCACGAGCCTGACCTGTTCCCTCGGTCCCCTGCCGCCGTCGAGCACCGGCGTGAGCACGCCGTCCGGGCCGAGCAGGCCCTGGACGTGCAGGAGTGCCCGCACCGCGCGTTCGTCGTCGTGGCCCCACAACCCGAGCTGGAGCGCGGTGCCGTTGACGACCTCGACCGGTTCGAGGGTGAGCGTCCTGATGCCGGAGGTGAGGCGTTCGCGGGTGAGCCAGCCGTCGAGCTGCCAGCGCACGCGGTCCGCGATTCCCCGCGGTGTCAACGGTTCCGCGGCCCGCCACACCCGGTGCAGCTCCTCGTCGTTCTCGGTGCGGGCGTGGATGCCGAGCCTGGTGCACGCGAGACCGCGGTTCGCGAGGTTCTCGTGCAGCCTTTCCGAGAGGATCTTCGCGGCGAACGCGGCCGAGTCGATCCGGTCGACCGGATCGTCGAAGGTCTCCGCGACGGCCAGCTCCGGTGCGGGCCTGCGCTTGTCGAGCGGGCGTTCCGGCAGGCCGCGCGCGAGACGGTGCTGTCTCGTGGCCGGTCCGCCGAACCTCGACGCCACCGCGTTCTCCGGCACGTCCGCGAACGCGCCGAGGGTTTTCAGGCCGAGTCTTCTGAGCAGGTCGACCAGTTCCGGGGCGTCGAGCTCGTGCACGCCCAGTGGCCGGAGGAACTCCGCGGTCCGGTTCGGCGGCACTATCACGTTGCGGTGCGCGGCTTTCGTGGCCGCGAAGAGGCTGTCGGCCACACCCACCTGCGCCTCGACGTTCGTCTGCGCGGCGATGTGGTCGACGATGCGTTCGGCTGCCTGCTCGGCGGACTTGAAGTAGCCGACCGGGCCTCGCGCCGGCACCGCGACCAGACCTGGTTGCACCACCTCGATGCCGGGGGCGAGCTCCTCGACGGCAGCGGCGACCGGCTCGAAGAACCTGGCGTCGCGCTGCGGATCGTGCTCGAAGGTCACGAGCTCCGGGCACATCGACTCGGCCATGCGTTTGCGCATGGCCCTGCGGATGCCCTCGGCGCGCGCCACGGCGGAGGTGGACACGATCTCGTTGCCGTCGAGGACCGCCACCGGCACGTGCTGACTGGTGCCGGTAGCGGTGCAGGCGGCGACCACGGGCCAGTCGGGGCACCAGACCGCGAGCAGACGGGCGTCCCTCACGCAGGACGGTCCCAGGTTGTAGCCCGCCTGGCGGCCAGCTCGTCGACCCGGTCCGGACCGGCATCAGCCGGCTCGTCGGACCCGGTCGGTTCGCCGGCCACCAGCGGGAGCTCGATCTCTTCTTCACCGAACGTCAGCACCATCTGCCGCGGCTTGCCCGCGGAGCCGCGGCCACCGCTGCGCACGCTGATCTGCTGGCGCCGCAACGTTTCCGCGCCGTCGTCGAGCGGGTTCCAGCGCACGGACTCCGCGGTCAGCTCCACGTCGGCCGAAGGCCAGGAACCGAACGCGATCAGCACGGCACGACGTTGACGCGCGCGGGCCGTGAGCCGGCGCGCGAGTGCAGGAGGTAGTGGGCACGCGACGGCCACCAGGTCGATGCCGTCGAGCAGTGCCGCGATGACAGGGCCCGGATCGGCTCCGGGACGTGGGACGAGTGCCAGCCGCTGCACCGAGACCCCGAGCTCGGCCGCGGCCAGCACGCCCACCTGCGGCAGACCGACCACGGCGGCCCAGCAGCCGTCCGCGGTCGCACCCGCGAGCAGGGCGAGCAGCAACGATGTCGATCCGCCCACCGACACCGTGCTGCCTCGCCGCAAGCCGCCCCACGGCAGCAGGCCCGCCAGTTCCCCGCGAACCGGCAACACCCGCCCCGTGGCGTGGTCGGTGGTGGTGCTGGTCAGCTCGCTGGCCGGGTTCACCCCGAGCGCGGCCAACGACGCCGTTGCCGACCTGGACACTCCACCCACCTCCCATGCAGACCGTGCGCACCCCTGTGCACGATCGCCGTGGGAAGTTCGGCGACTTGCTATTCGAACGCTTGTTCGAACGAACGGGATGATCGTAGCGCGCCACAGCACCCCTGTGTCAATGCCAGAAGCCACCCGATCGGGCGAACCGCATTCACCGAGACGCACCACGCGAACACATGAGGTCAACTACCTTGACCCGGACCGTTCTTTCTGACGAGGAACCTCCGTGAACTCACCTCAGGGCTGGCCGCAGCAACCTCCGCAGCAGGGCTGGCAGCAGCAACCGCCGCCCCCGCAGGGCGGCTACCCGCCCCAAGGCCACCACCCGCAGCAGCCGGGCTACCCGCCGCCGGGCTACCCGCCGCCGCAGCAGCAGAAGGGCAAGGGTCCGGTCATCGCGGTGGCGATCGTCGCCGTGGTCCTGCTCCTCAGTGGGCTCGGCACCGGTGGTTTCTTCTTCTTCAACATCCGCAGGGACCAGGGCGAGCCGCTCCGCACCACTTCCCTTCCCGAGGCGTGCAAGAACGTGTCCGCCGAGACGCTGGGCAAGGTGCGCACCACGAACCCCAGGGCGACCGGCAGCTTCGATGACAGCGGCCAGCAGGAATTCCCCGTGGACGGCCAGTTATCGCGGCCATATACGCTCCCCGCTCGCGGCCACTTGTACAGACAGTGACAGTGTCCGGCTTCGGCTGAGTCGCTACGTCCGGGCACCGAGGGCCACCGGGCGCGGGTATCTTCACCGGATGACGGACATCCGCAGCTTCCGGAACGCCTGTTACGAAGCTGCGCGGCGCACCGGTGGCAAGGTGATCGAGTTCCGCGTCGCCGACGACGTGACACCCAACTTCCACCAGGGGCTTATCGCCTACCGCGAGCGCACGGTCGCCATCGCCTGCACGCGCGACTCAGCGGTGCTGGCCCTCGCAGAGCCCCGGACCATCGACTTTGTCGACGGCGTCGGGGAGTCGGGCCCGCTGACGTTTGTCGACGCCCCTGAACTGGTGGCTGTGCTGGCCGCGCTGCTACCGGGGTCTCAGGTGCTCACCCCGCCCGAGCTGAACGGCCCGTTCGACGCCGCAACTTGGCCCCACATCTCGCCAGACGACATCACGTACTGGCGGCCTGGCACCCTCGGTGAAGCGCTCTTCCACTACTGGGACTGAGGAACGCCGGAACCTCACATGCTCCGAGTGCCGTCACGTACCGCGCTCACACCGCGGCCACATAGCTCCCCGCTAAATGGCCGCCAGCGGGGAATCCAAACTGGCCACCGACACTTCGAGCAGAAGAACAGCGACTCGACGCTCACGGCGTGTTCCTGGGACCAGACCGAGGGTCGCGACGGCTCCGGGATGCGGACGCTGACGGTCAAGATCCAGCAGACCCAGGACTACGGCGAGAAGAGCTTCGAACTGGGTCTGCAGGCAGTCCACTCCAACACCGCGGCCTCGACCAAGAACGTCGACGGCGTGGGAGACCAGGCAGCGGTCGTCGTCATTCCCCGCAGCGGCGGTTACCAGGATCTCCACTGGGTCGTCCGCAAGGGCGACGACGTCATCGGCGTCGAGTACCGGGGCTGGGACGCCGGCCTGTTCTCCCGCAGCAACCCGGACGTCGCCGAGCAGGAGGCGGCCGCGAAGACAGTGGTCGACGACGTGCTGGGGGAGCTGTGAACCAGTCACCACCACACGGCTGGCAGCAGCAGATGCCGCCGCAGCAGGGCTGGCAGCAGCCCCCGCCCGGCTGGGGTCCTCCGCAGCCGCCCGGCAAGAGCAAGGCGCCGCTGATCGTCGGGATCATCGCCGGCGTCGTGCTGCTCGCCGTCGCGGGCACCTTCGGGTTCCTCTACCTCGGCGCGAACGCGGACGGCGGCAGTCCCAAGCGCGGTGGCACGATGCCGGGCGTCTGCGCGGACGTCCCGCAGGCGGCGCTGGCCAAGGCACGCACCACGAACGGCAACCCCGCGATGTCGAAGGAGCGCAAGGTCGCGGACGGCACGCAGACGTCGTGCGCGTGGGACCAGACCAAGGGTGTGGACGGGTCCGGGCTGCGCAACACCGACGCGTACGTCGTCGTGGGTGACGCCGCCGGGGAGTACGAGCGGCGCGTGTCGCAGTCGAAGCAGAACAACCAGGGCACGATCAACGAACGCCCGCTCGACGGGCTCGGCGACGAGGCCACGGCCGTGCTGGTGGACGGCAAGTCCGCGTTCCTGCAGCTCGACATCATCGTGCGCAAGGGCGACACCGTCGTCGAGGTCGAACACACCGGCTGGGACTCGGGGATGTTCGGCAACAAGCGGCCGGACGTCGCGGAGTTCGAGGCCGCCGCGCGGGGTGTTGCGGAGGCGTTGCTCGCCGAGGTGTGACGAAGGGCCGCCCGGCGAACCAGGCGGCCCATCGAAACATCAGTGAGCGAAGTGGCGCGTGCCCGTCAGGTACAGCGTGATGCCGGCTTCCTCTGCCTTCGCGATCACCTCGGGGTCGCGCACCGAGCCGCCGGGCTGCACGACCGCACGCACGCCGGCCTCCAGCAGCACCTCGAGGCCGTCCGGGAACGGGAAGAACGCGTCCGAGGCCGCGACGGCGCCCTTGGCCCGCTCACCCGCGCGCTTCACCGCGAGGTGCGACGAGTCGACCCGGTTGACCTGGCCCATGCCGACGCCGACGGTGGCGCCGTTGTCCGCCAGCAGGATCGCGTTCGACTTCACGGCGCGGATGGCACGCCACGCGAACTCCAGGTCCGCCAGCGTCTTCTCGTCCGCGGGCTTGCCGCACGCGAGCGTCCAGTTCGCTGGCGAGTCACCGGTGGCGTCGATGGCGTCGCGCTGCTGCAGGAGCAGGCCGCCGGACACCGGACGCATCTCGGCACCGCCGCGCTGGGGTGCCTCGGCGACGAGGATGCGCACGTTCTTCTTGCGCTGCAACACCTCCACCGCACCGTCCGCATAGGACGGAGCGATGATCACCTCGGTGAAGATCTCCGAGACGAACTCGGCCATCTCCACGGTGACCTCGCGGTTGGCCGCGATGATGCCGCCGAAGGCGCTGACCGGGTCGCACTCGTGCGCCTTGCGGTGCGCGTCCGCGATGCTCACGTCGGACACCGCGATGCCGCACGGGTTGGCGTGCTTGATGATCGCGACGCACGGACGCTCGTGGTCCCACGCGGCACGCCACGCGGCGTCGCCGTCGAGGTAGTTGTTGTACGACATCTCCTTGCCGTGCAACTGCTTCGCCGACGCCAGGCCCACGCGGCCGTCGCCCTGCGTGTAGATCGCGGCGTGCTGGTGCGGGTTCTCGCCGTAGCGCAGCACGTTCGAGCGGTTCCAGGTCGCGCCGACCCAGCCGGGGAAGCCGGAGCCCTCGTCGTCCGGCGCCAGCACGTTGCCGATCCAGGAAGCCACGGCGACGTCGTAGGTCGCGGTGTGCCGGAACGCGTCGGCGGCCAGGCGCTGACGGTCGGCCATCGTGAAGCCGCCCTCGCGGACGTTCTCCAGCACCCAGTCGTAGCGCGCCGGGTCGACGACGACCGCGACGTTCGCGTGGTTCTTCGCCGACGCACGCACCATCGCGGGACCGCCGATGTCGATCTGCTCGACGCACTCGTCGGGGCTCGCGCCGGACGCGACGGTCTGCGTGAACGGGTACAGGTTCACGACCAGCAGGTCGAACGGCGCGATGTCCATCTCACGCAGCTGCTCGACGTGCGAGTCCTTGCGCAGGTCCGCGAGCAGACCGGCGTGCACGCGCGGGTGCAGCGTCTTGACGCGGCCGTCGAGGCACTCGGGGAACCCGGTCACCTGCTCGACCGGCGTCACCGGGACGCCCGCGTCGGCGAGCACCTTCGCGGTGCCGCCGGTGGACACGATCTCGACCCCGGCCGCGTGCAGGCCGGTGGCCAGTTCCAGCAGGCCGGCCTTGTCGGAGACCCCGATCAGGGCCCGGCGGACCGGTCGCCTCTCGGCCTGAGTGGTCCCAGGAGTCGTCACGGAATGCTCACCTTTCGTCCGTTCACGGTGCAGCCCTCGCGGGCCAGCCTGCCGACCGTCTCGACGAGCAGCCGGCGTTCGACGACCTTGATGCGTTCGTGCAGGGTCTCCTCGGTGTCGCCGGGTTCGACGACAACGGCCTCCTGCGCGAGGATCGGCCCGGTGTCCACGCCCGCGTCGACCAGGTGCACGGTCGATCCGGTGACGTGCACGCCGTAGTCCAGGGCGTCCCGCACGCCGTGGGCGCCGGGGAACGCGGGCAGCAGCGCGGGATGTGTGTTGATCATTCGGCCGCCGAAGCGCGCGAGGAACTCCGGGCCGATGATCTTCATGAAGCCGGCGGACACCACCAGGTCGGGCTCGTACGACGCGACCGCCTCGGTCAGCGCGACGTCCCACGCGGCACGGTCGGCGTGGTCGCGCAGCTTCACGGCGAAGTGCGGCACCCCGGCGCGTTCGGCGCGCTTGAGACCTTCGATGTTCTCGCGGTCGGCGCCGACCGCGACCACCTCGATCGGGAGGTCGGCGTCCAGCAACGCCTGCATGAGGGTTCCGGAACCGGAGACGAGTACGACGACGCGCGCCGGTGTGGGAAGCCGAAGTTCGGTGCTCAGCGTCTACTCCTGGTCGTGCGGCGGTGTTGCAGCAGCTCAGGGGCAGCCTATGACGTCACCGTTCCGGCTTGCCGTCCAGGTCCTCGTCGGGCTCCATGCCGAGCGTCTCGTCGAACTCCGCGTCGAAGTCGTCGTCCTCTGCGGCGTCCTCTTCAGCGGGTGGTTCGGCGTCGTCTTCCTCTTCGGGCTCAAGGTCTTCCTCGTCGGCGCCCTCTTCGTCGTCGACGACGTCCTCGGGCTCTTCTTCCTCGTAGTACTCGTCTTCGTCGTAGTAGTCGTCGTCCTCGAGGTCGTCGTCGACCGCGAACTCGTCCTCGTCGACGACTTCGAGCTGCTCGAACTGGTCCGTGAGCTCGTCGTCCTCGAACACGACGTCGGAGTCGGCAGCCGCGTCGCCGTCGAAGCCCGCCTCGGCGAACTCGGCGTCACCGGCCTCGGCGACGGCCTTGTCGCGCGATCCGGCGAGCCAGGCCACCAGCGCGCCCGGCACCAGCACCCACAACGCGACCAGCAACGCGAGCAGACCCGCCGGCACCGTCACGGGGTCGAACGCGCCGGAGGCCAGCCGCCCACCGGCCGTCGCGGCGAGCACGAGGCTGCCCACGGCCGCGGTGATCGCGGCGACCAGCACCGCCCGGAAACGCGAGCTCGGCCGGTCGGAGACCTTGCGGCAGGTCCAGCCGACCAGCACGCCGATCAGCGCGGCTCCCACCAGCACGACCGGGCTCCACACGAACTGGTTCTCCGGCATCGCCGCCAGCAGCGGCACCGGAGGCACCGGACCGCCGACGAACCGCATCGGCGTGACCTCGACCCCGCCCAGCGAGAACCCGGCACCCGCGACGTACGAGAAACCGGCGATGATCGCGTTCGGGAGGTACCCGACGCACAGCAGGAACACGCCGAGCCCGACGCCGAGCGACGGACCGGCTCCCGCGAAGAGTTCGCTGGTCCGCGGCCACGAGGCCGCGAGCCCTGCCGCCACCGCGAGCGAGCCAACGCTGACCAGCGCGAACAACGCCATGAACCCGGCTCGGATGCCGTGCAGCGCCACCGGGTCGAGCTTGTCGAACACCATCTCGACCAGGCCGCAGCGGCGGGCGACACCGATCGTGGCGGCGAGACCGGACACGGCGGCACAGCCGAAGAACGCGACAGCGGGGGTGGCGCGCACGACGCCCTCGCCCATGAGCAACGCGATCGTGCCGCCCACGACGGCGTGCGCGCCGGAGATGCTCAGCACGACACCGCGCGCCTGAAGTGGTTCGTAGAGGCCGAGCCGGTCGGCCGTGCCAGCGGCGGTGCGGCCGATGAGCAGCATCAGCAACGCGGTGGGCAGCAGCGGCAGCACCCCGAGCTGTCCCGCGTCGAAGCGCAACGGCACGTGATGCGCGGCCAGCCACGCGGGTGCGGCGGCGCTCAGCACCCCCGCGGTGGAGAACTCCGCGTACGTGGCCGTCGCGGAGATCAGTGCGAGCAGCGCGGCGACGGCGGCGTACCCGACGACCACCGAACCGACCGCGGCCGCGACGAGCACGCGCATGCGTTCGGAGCGCGAGAACTCCGGTGGGCGCACGGTGGCGACCTCACGGGTCACATCGCGTTGCAGCACGGGCACTTCTCCACTGTGTCAGGCCGGCTGGGCCGTTCGAGTGAGGCACGCCGGGGCATACGACAGGGGTGGTGCCGGAAGCACCGGCACCACCCCTGAAGTCGAACGGTGTTGCGGACCTTACTGCTGCGGTCCTCCGAAGCCACCGGGCGGCGTGCCCGGCGAGCCGAACTGGCCCGGCTGCGGCATGAAGCTGGTCTGCTGCGGCGGCTGCCCCGGCTGGGCGGGCTGCTGCGGCTGCTGACCGAACTGCTGCTGACCGAACTGCTGCGGCGCCTGCTGCTGGGGAGCGTGCTGCTGCGGGTGCTGCCCCTGCTGCGGGAAGGCACCCGACTGCGGGTTCCAGCCACCGGGCTGGCCCGGCTGGCCGCCGTACGGGTTCGCGGGCTTCGGCTCGAACTTGACGATGCCCTCCGCGAGCAGGAAGGCCAGCACGATCGCCGCGGTCTCGAGCAGCGCGACGATGAGCAGGACGATGTCGAGTCCCTGCACCGACGGCGACTTGATGATGCCCTGCAGCTGCAGCAGCGTCTGCACAGCGGCCAGTACCGCACCGACCGGGACGAAGCCCTTCGGAACGCTCGGCAGCACCGAGAGACCGGCGAGCATGCCCGCGGCGAGCAGGTACGTGACGTTGCCGCTCACGTCGTCGGCGAACGCGACGAGGTACGCGACGAGGCCGAGACCCGCCGCGACCAGCGGGAGGATCAAGCCCAGGTTGATGTTGTTGGCGCCGGGGGCGCCAGGGGCCTGATGCGGTGCCTGGTGCTGTGCCGGACCCGGCGGCTGCTGTTGGGGTGCGCCGTAAGGCACGGACATGTCGAGGTCTCCTCCTCCAACCAGGGTTGCGTCGGACGACGCTAGCCGATGCTTTGCTCAGACGATGACCGGATCATGCCGGTTCCGCCAGACGAGCGAGGGCCGGACTCCGAAAGTACTCCGGAATCCGGCCCTGGGGTTGCTCAAACCACGTGATCAGAGGTTCTGCATGATCTCGCGCATCAGCGCGGCGGTCTCGGACGGCGTCTTGCCGACCTTGACGCCGGCGGCCTCGAGGGCCTCCTTCTTCGCCTGCGCGGTGCCCGCCGAGCCGGAGACGATGGCGCCGGCGTGGCCCATGGTCTTGCCCTCGGGGGCGGTGAAGCCCGCGACGTAGCCGACGACCGGCTTGGTCACGTTCTCCTTGATGTACGCCGCGGCGCGCTCCTCGGCGTCGCCGCCGATCTCACCGATCATCACGATCGCGACGGTCTCGTCGTCGGCCTGGAAGGCCTCGAGCGCGTCGATGTGCGTGGTGCCGATGATCGGGTCGCCACCGATGCCGATCGCGGTGGAGAAGCCGAAGTCCCGCAGCTCGTACATCATCTGGTAGGTCAGCGTGCCGGACTTCGACACCAGACCGATCTTGCCGCTGCCCGCGATGTTCGCGGGGATGATGCCGGCGTTCGACTTGCCGGGGCTGATGATGCCGGGGCAGTTCGGGCCGATGATGCGGGTCTTGTTGCCGGTCGCGACGGCGTGCGCCCAGAAGTAGGCGGTGTCGTGCACCGGGATGCCCTCGGTGATGACGACGGCCAGCTCGATCTCGGCGTCGATCGCCTCGACCACGGCGGCCTTCGAGAAGGCCGGCGGGACGAAGATCACGGTCACGTTCGCGCCGGTGGCCTCCATGGCCTCCTTGACGGTGCCGAAGACCGGGAGGACGGTGCCGTCGAAGTCGACCTTCTCGCCCGCCTTGCGCGGGTTCACGCCACCGACGATGTTCGTGCCGGACGCGAGCATGCGCTTGGTGTGCTTGGTGCCCTCGGCACCGGTCATGCCCTGGACGATGACCTTGCTGTTCTCGTTGAGGAAGATAGCCATCGTTCTCAGACCCCCGCAGCCGCGAGCTCGGCGGCCTTCGCGGCCGCGTTGTCCATCGTGTCGACAACGGTCACCAGCGGGTGGTTGGCCTCGGCGAGAATGCGGCGGCCCTCCTCCACGTTGTTGCCGTCGAGACGGACGACGAGCGGCTTGGTGGCCTCGTCGCCGAGGATTTCCAGCGCCTTCACGATGCCGTTGGCGACGGCGTCGCACGCGGTGATGCCACCGAAGACGTTGACGAACACCGAGCGGACGGCCTCGTCGTGGAGGATGACGTCCAGGCCGTTCGCCATGACCTCGGCGGACGCGCCACCGCCGATGTCGAGGAAGTTCGCGGGCTTCACGCCGTACTGCTCACCGGCGTACGCCACGACGTCCAAAGTGGACATCACGAGACCGGCGCCGTTGCCGATGATGCCGACCTCGCCGTCGAGCTTGACGTAGTTGAGGCCCTTCTCCTTGGCCTTCGCCTCGAGCGGGTTCTCAGCCTGCTTGTCGACCAGCTCGGCGTGGGCCGGGTGGCGGAAGTCGGCGTTCTCGTCGAGCGTGACCTTGCCGTCGAGCGCGACGATCTTGTCCTGCGGGTCGCGGACCAGCGGGTTGACCTCGACGAGCGTGGCGTCCTCCGCGACGAAGGTCTCCCACAGCTTGACGATCACGTCGATGACCTGGTCCTTGACCTCGGCCGGGAAGTTCGCCGCGTCGGCGATCTCCTTGGCCTTGGCCGCGTCGACACCCTTGATGGCGTCGATGTGGATCTTCGCGAGGGCCTCGGGCTTGGTGGCCGCGACCTCCTCGATGTCCATGCCGCCCTCAACGCTCGCCATGGCGAGGAAGGTGCGGTTGGCACGGTCGAGCAGGAAGGAGAAGTAGTACTCCTCGGCGATGTCGGAGGCGGGCGTCACCAGCACGCGGTGAACGATGTGCCCCTTGATGTCCAGGCCGAGGATGGCGGTCGCCTTCTCCTCGGTCTCCTCGGGGGTGGAAGCGAGCTTCACACCACCGGCCTTGCCGCGGCCGCCGGTCTTGACCTGGGCCTTGACGACAACAGCCTGGCCGAACTTCGCGGCGATGGCCTTGGCGTCAGCGGGGTTGGTGGCCACATCGCCCGGCAGTACCGGGACGCCGTGGGCGGCGAAGAGGTCCTTCGCCTGGTACTCGTACAGGTCCACTCGGGTCTCCTGCGACGTCGGTGTCGGAACACCGCGCCTGGGTGGTCCTCAAGGGGCCAAGCGAACCCACTTGACGCGGCTGGGCCCAGACACTATCGAGCTGCGGCTACCGCTCGCACGCCACCACCGGTGAGGTCGGTCTCAACGGCGGTGAGGTCGATCACGCGTGCGCGCGCGTATAGAGGAGAAAGCGTGCGCGGCGCCACGTTTAGCGCGTCGCGCGAGCACCCATCAAGCCCGCCGCGACGACCAATGCGGTCACGGACGCCAGCGCCAGCCACGTGCCGGGCCCGGCCACGGCACCCTCGACGCGGTCGCCGGTCAGCGGCAGCTCCAGCGCGCGCACGCCGACCAACAGCACCGCGCCCGCGAGCACCGCGGCTCCGCGAGCGGGCCTCGACCGCAGTGCCACCACGAGCCCGATGCCCAAGAAGACGAGAGAAATGAGCAGCGCCCACGACACCGCGGGATCGGCGTCCGGCACCAGCGTCGGAGCCGCGTAGCCGGCGGAGCGCACGGTCGGCAGCGCGAAGGCACCCGCCGCGAAGAGCCCTGCCAGCAGGACCGCGCCGAGCTCGGTCATCGGCAGCTCCTGCCGCCTTCCCGGTTCGGTGTTCTCCCGTTCGACGGCGCCGGCGAGGCCCGCGCAGATCAACGCGAGCAGGCCGAGCGGGAACTCGGCGACCATCAGCCAGAAGCCTGCACCTGGCTGCGCGATACCCGCCTGGCTGGCGGCCACCACGGGCTGGGTCGCGCCCGCGGCGGCGAGCTGCATCGCGAAATAGCCGAGGAACAGAGCCGGGCGCACCGCAGCGGCGATGGACGGCACGAGCAGCGCCAGACCGAGCACGCCGAACGCGAGACCGGCAGGCCAGAGGAGCTTCGCGGACGCCAGCTCCGGAGCCTCGCCACCCGTCGTGAGCTCGAGCTGCGGCACGACCGCGCCGATGAGCATGAAGACGGCGGCGATCACGCTGAGCAGACCTGATGCCGTGTGCATGCGGCGGATCGACGGCAGTGCGAGGTCGCGCGTGTCGTCGCGCTTGCCGCGCAGCAGCCGCACCAGCCTGGCGAGCAGCGGCAGGGCCGGCAGTACCAGCGCGGCCAGCAACGCGAGCACCGGTCCCGCCGAGATGCCCAGACCGGAGACGACCGTGCCCGCCACCAGCCACGGCAGCACGACGCCGAGCAGGGCGAGCGACACACCGAGCACCCCGCCCTGACGGGTGTCCGGGTCGGGCGAACTGGCCGCGAGCGCGGTGGCGAGCGGCGCGGCGAGCGCCACCAGCAGCCCGCCGGTCAGCCCCAGCACCGGCAAGTCCCACGGCCCGCGGTCGAGCTGGAAGGGGTCCGACGAGGTGAACGGCTTGCCCAGCAGGCCGACGGTCGCCCAGGCGGCGGTGATCACGTGCAGCGCCACGAGGCCGGCGGGCTCGGACTCGTCCGCGGGCATGCCGGCGCGACCGGCTGCCAGCAGGCCACCCGCGATCACCAGCACGTGCCCGGCCAGCAGCACCCACAACCCGGCTGACGGGGTGACCGCGATGAGGGTCGTCGGCCGGAACAGCTCCGGCCGCGCCACGGACATCGGGGCGAACACCAGCTGGAGGTCGCTCAGCAGCCGGCCGAAGGCGAACACGCCCACCGCGGCGATCAGCCCCGCCGCCACGAACGGCCTGCCGCGCATCAGGAGCACGCCCGCGACGACCGGCGGCAACAGCGCCAGCAGAGCGAGCAGCGGCCACGACGTGTAGGCGGGCTCCGCACCGTCGACCACGCCGAGCAGCGGGCCGACGGCGAGGAGGAGACCGCCCGCCGCGGCGAGCGCCCACGAGGTGCGCAGCCGAGCGGCGGCCGGGGTCTGGTTCTCGAGCTGGGTTCGAGTCATCGCGGGCGAACCTAGCAAGACCCGTGGTGGGTTCCGTGTCACCGCTCTACACCAGTTGAGACGAAATTCGTTCGCATGTGGAAAAGATGCGCCGGATACTCCTTGCCGGTGAGTTCATCACTTACCGTCGCTCATATGAGCGACACCGGCCGGTCGTGGATGACGCGTCTGACTGACGCCGTTCTCGATCGGGCCGTCTGGGGTGCGCACACCGCACGGGACGTCGCCGAAGAGGTCAAGGTCGCGTTGCGCGCCATGGCCACCCCCGGCGGAATGCGCGGCGTCGCGATGGAAACGGCCTGGTTGACGGCCCACGCCGTGCTCTACCCCTGGGGCGCGATCACCGAACAGCTGCGCACGGACGGCCAGTTCCGGCACTACCGCACCGACGGCCTGCCACCCCGCCAGCGCGGGCTGATGGTTTCGGCGATGGACGCGGCGGGCACCCCGATCGTGTTGGTGCACGGCATCGGGGACAACCGCTCCGCCTTCGCGGTGCTGTCGGGGGCGCTGCGAAGGCGGGGCTTCGGGGTGGTGCACGCCGTCAACTACAGCGTGCTGACGGCGTTGACGGGGGATGTCCGCCGGTCGGCCGCCCTCCTCGGAGCGCACATCGAGCGGATCTGCGAACAGACCGGCGCGGATCAGGTGCATGTCGTCGGCCATTCGCTCGGCGGTCTCATCGCCAGGTACTACGTACAACGGCTGCACGGCGACTCACGCGTTCGCACTCTCGTAACACTCGGAACGCCGCACAGCGGCACGCTCGCCGCCTATCTGCTGCCGACGCCGCTGACCAAGCAGCTGCGCCCCGGTTCCGAGCTCCTCTCCGAACTCGCCGAGCCGTGCCGGCCGTGCCGCACGCGCTTCGTCGTCGTGTGGTCGGAGATGGATCAGATCATCATCCCTCAGCGCAACGCCCGGCTGGAGCACTCCTCATTACTCGTCGAGGAGCACCAGATACGTGATTCAGGTCACCTTTCTTTGCCGGTTGACACGAGGACTCTTCACGTAGTTGTGACGGCCATCACCCGATCGGATGACTCTGCGGGTCACCCCATCGCCGCTGGCGGCGAGGCGTGTCGGCCGCCTGAAGTGACCGACGGTCACAGTTGACAGTTGAAACCTCCTGGTTGCCGCCTGTTCGGACGACATAACGAACTGGGGTTTGCCCTCCGAGGCTCCCCGCCGTTACTGTCCCCCGGTCCGTTGTCACGGTCTGATCACAGAAGGACACCGAGTCAGAACCCCGAAATCTGGCTCCCCGGGAATCCCCCGCCCGGCAGTCCACAGATCAGGCTCCCCGAAGGCGGAAGGGCAAGCTTTGAGTCACCACCGCTCCCCCGGCGGCCATGAACGCAGTGCTGCGCTTGACGAGGCGGTCGACCGCGCCTCCACGCGCACGGTCAGCTCCCACCGGCTCCCCCCGCCACCGTCGGCGCTTCGCGGACGAATCGTCGTCGCCGCCGTCGCAGTAGGTGCTTTCGCCGCAGCAGGCGCAGGTCAGACCCTGCAGGCCGCTGCGGACGACAGCAAGGACGTCCAGCTCACGAACCACGCGGACGGCGCAGCCACGTTCGACGGCATGGGCGGCGACACCGCCTCCGCCCCGCAGATCCTCGCGGTCTCCAAGACCACCTCCGAAGGCTCCGCCGAAGCTGCGAAGATGCTGCGCAGCCAGCAGATGACCGCGCAGCGCGAGGCCGCGGAGGCCGAGAAGAAGCGTCCGAAGTTCTTCCGCCCCGCCGCCGGTGACTTCACCTCCGGCTACGGCGGCCGCTGGGGCACCATGCACCTCGGCATCGACATCGCCGGCCCCATCGGCACCCCGATCCTCTCCGTCGCCGACGGCGTCGTGATCGAGTCCGGCCCCGCTTCCGGCTTCGGCCTCTGGGTCCGCGTCCAGCACGCCGACGGCACCATCACCGTCTACGGCCACATCGACTCGTCCAACGTTCGCGAAGGACAGCAGGTCAAGGCCGGTCAGCAGATCGCCCGGATGGGTAACCGCGGGTTCTCCACCGGACCTCACCTGCACTTCGAGGTGTGGAACCCCGGTGGGCAGAAGGTCAACCCTCTTACCTGGTTGAACGCTCGCGGCGTCACCGTCTGATTCGGGATCTGCTGAACTACGGCTCAGTAGCTTTCTCGCGGGTTGGCGTGTCGTGTCCGCCGGTCCTGGACGGCTGGAGGCTGTTCGGCGCCTCAGGAGGCCCAGGAGCCTCACCAGTCGCTGTCGACGACGGTGTCGGGTGGCTGTAACGGGACTCGAGGGGCGCTGTAGCGGCTCGGGTTTCCAGGCGCCGCTGTGGCGAGCTGGTTCAGGCGTCGCCGTGGCGGATCTCGTGGCTGATGAAGTAAGCCGTTGCCACTCGCCAGACTGAGCACATGTGTTTTCGCCATCGGGGGCCGCAGGCCTTGCAGGCGCCGGTGTCGGTTGGTTCGTGGAGAGACAGCAGGGTGCGCCAGGCTGCGATCAGCCTTGCTGTCGTTGGGGATTCCAGCTGGGCGAGACTTGCGAACACGCGTTCGCGCAGCAGGCTTGCCAGTACGTGATCCATTTGGAGCGCTCCCGCGGGGTTTGGTCCTCACGCGGTCGATGATGCTCCGGGGGTCTGACAATTTTTGGCGACTGAGCCGGTGCTGTGGCCTGCGATGGGCCTTGCAGCGGCTTGAGCTGGGTGTTCACCCGATGCGGTTGGGCTGGTTTTGCAGTGCGGCCGGACCGCTCTCCCGTTCGGTCCGGCCGCACCTCGCTGCGAAGTTAGGCCCCCGCCGTCACTTCGCTCCCCTTGTCAGCAGGCTGCTCTCCTTGCCCTGGACCGCCCCGAACGTTCCTTGGCTGTGCTGCTTGCGACACCCACATAGACGTACGAGGTGGCTCGTCGTTGCGCTGCTTTTCAGAGTTTCTGTGAGATTTCTGTGCGGTTGGGGTTGGTGCAGGTCAGGTGGGGTTGTTGGGAGCGCGTGGGGTGCGTAGGTCGTCCCCCGGTTGGGTTGGCGTGTTCCTGTTTGGTGTCCGTAGGTGGGCGCGTTGGGTGCTCATGTGGCGGTTGCGCGGGTTTCCTGGGCCCCGCCAATTGATCAAAGACCCACCAGCGCCACGCGCAGGTAGATGGCACGCCTGTTGCGTTGGGCGGCTTGCGGTTGCGTAGGTGGGTTGCGTTTGCGTGGGGCGCGCCCCGTCACGAGCCGTACCGGAGCGAGCCACACCAGAGGGGTCAACGATCGGGCACGACTCGTGACGGGACCCACCCCACGGCAGCCCGCGTTGCAAAAGCAGCTCGGCTTCGCCATCGCGTTCGGCTCGTCTTCGCGAGAGGGAAGGAGAGAGGGAGGACTGGGGTTAGAGCTTGGTCATCGGGACGCTGCCGATCAGCATCAGGCGGACTGTTCCTGAGCCGCCGAAGTCGATCGTTGCGGTTGCTCGCAGCCCCGCGCCGTCCACTGCCACCACTCGGCCCAGGCCGTACTTGTCGTGGGTTACGCGGTCGCCCACCTCCAGCTTGAGGGCCGGGGCGTCCTTCCAGCCCGCCTTGCCGGGGGCTGGGCGGGTCAGGCCTCGGGAGGCTATGCCGCCTGAGGCTGAGCGGCCCCAGGTTGTGGCTGCGGCTGGGGCTGAGCGGGACGGCTCCACGCGGCGCCAGTCGATCAGCTCTTGGGGGATTTCGCCGAGGAAGCGCGAGGCCGGGTTGGCTGAGGGCTGGCCCCAGGCTGAGCGGACCAGGGCCCTGGAGAGGTAGAGGCGGCGCTGGGCTCGGGTGATGCCCACGTAGGCGAGGCGGCGTTCTTCTGCCAGTTCGGCTGGGTCGCCCAGGGCTCGCATGTGGGGGAAGACGCCGTCTTCCCAGCCCGTGGAGAAGACGACCGGGTATTCGAGGCCCTTGGCCGTGTGGATGGTCATCAGGGTGACCACGCCGTCGGATTCGGCGTCTGGGATCGAGTCGGCGTCGGCTACCAGAGAGACTCGTTCCAGGAAGGCCGGGAGGGACGGGACCGGCTCCGCGCCTTCTGGGAGTTCCAGTTCGGTGAACTCCCGGGCCACGGTGACCAGCTCGTTGAGGTTTTCGATCCTCGTGTGGTCCTGGGGGTCCTCGCTGGCCTCCAGTTCGGCTCGGTAGCCGGTCCTTTCCAGGAGGGCTTCGAGGATGTCGGCCACGTCGTCCTCGCGCTCGACCATCTCGCCCAGCTGGTCCATCAGCTCCACGAAGCCGGCGATTGCGTTGCGGGAGCGCGGGTTCAGCATGGGGACTCGGTCGTGCACGGCCTCGCGGAGGGCGGCGGCGAAGCTGATGCGCTCGCGTTCTGCGTAGGCGGCGACGCAGGCTTCTGCTCGGTCGCCGATGCCGCGTTTGGGGACGTTGAGGATGCGGCGGAGGGAGACCGTGTCTTCCGGGTTGGCGAGGGTTCGGAGGTAGGCGAGGGCGTCTCGGACCTCGCGGCGCTCGTAGAAGCGGACGCCGCCCACCACTCGGTAGGGGAGGCCCAGGCGGATGAAGATTTCCTCGAAGACTCGCGACTGGTTGTTGGTGCGGTAGAAGACGGCGATCTCGGAGTTGTTGACCTCTCCGCCGTCGACCAGGCGGTCGATCTCGTTGGCGACGAAGGCTGCTTCGTCGTGTTCGTTGTCGGCCACGTAGCCGACGATCTTCTCGCCCTCGCCGAGGTCGCTCCAGAGGGTTTTGTCCCGGCGGTTCGGGTTGCGGGAGATGACCGCGTTGGCGGCGGTCAGGATGTTCTGGGTGGAGCGGTAGTTCTGCTCCAGCAGGATCGTGGTGGCGTCCGGGTAGTCGCGCTCGAACTCCACGATGTTGCGGATCGTGGCGCCGCGGAAGGCGTAGATCGACTGGTCGGCGTCGCCCACCACGCACAGTTCGGCCGGGGGGATCTCGCCGCCCGCCTTGCCGACCAGCTCGCGCACCAGGGTGTACTGGGCGTGGTTGGTGTCCTGGTACTCGTCCACCAGGACGTGGCGGAAGCGGCGGCGGTAGTGCTCGGCCACGTCCGGGAAGGTCTGGAGGAGTTCGACGGTGCGCATGATGAGGTCGTCGAAGTCGAGCGAGTTCGACTCGCGCAGGCGGCGCTGGTAGACCGTGTAGACCTCGGCCACCCGGCGTTCCAGGTCGTTGGTGGCCTGGGCGGTGGCGGTCTCCGGGTCGATGAGCTCGTTCTTGAGGTTCGAGATGTGCACGGCGAGGGTGCGGGCCGCGTACTTCTTCGGGTCGAGGTCGAGGTCCCTCGCGACGAGCGTGATGAGGCGGCGCGTGTCGTCGCTGTCGTAGATCGAGAAGTTCGACGACATGCCCAGGGTCTTCGCCTCGCGGCGCATGACGCGGACGCACATCGAGTGGAACGTCGACACCCACATCGAGCGGGCGCGGGCGCCCACCATGTCGGCGACGCGCTCCTTCATCTCCGCGGCGGCCTTGTTCGTGAACGTGATGGCCATGATCTGGCCGGGATGCACGTCGCGTTCCGCCAGCAGGTAGGCGATCCGCCTGGTGAGGACGCGCGTCTTGCCGGAGCCGGCGCCCGCCACCACGAGCAGGGGTGAGCCGGCGTGCTCGACGGCACGGCGCTGCGCGGGGTTCAGGTCGTCGAGCAGGTGGCCCGCGCGGGAAACGGGGGGACTTGAGGGCAAGTCGAACAAGGCGCTCATCGTCCATCCACGGTACCGGGCGGCACCGACAAAACAGGTACCACCCGACCATCTGTTCGATGAGGTGTGCGCTGAGGTGCCGGTTCCCACCTGGTGAGCCCGTTCACCGCGCGGACTTGGCTACGGGTGCCGGTTCTGTGCAACACTGAATCCGTGCGCGCGACGTTCTTCGAGTTTTTCTACGGGATCCGGACTCCGGCTCCCGTGGTCGTCCAGCGCTGAAAAAGCCACCACGAAGCCCCGGAGTCCTCGGACCCCGGGGCTTCGTTGCTTCCGGGGCCAGGACGCGAAGAGTCGAGAGGTCACAAAGATGGACACCACCACTACCGCACCCGACATCGACGAGCTGCGCCAGGAGATCGACCACCTGGACGCCGAGATACTGCGGCTCATCCAGCGCCGCGTCGAGGTTTCCAAGATCATCGGTGCGGCGCGGATGGCGGCCGGCGGGACGAAGATCGTGCACAACCGCGAGATCGACGTCCTCAACCGCTACAAGTCGCTCGGTCCTGAGGGCAAGGACCTCGCGCTGATCCTGCTCAAGATGGGCCGCGGCCCGCTCGGCAGGTAGGGAGCTTCCGGCCCGGCGTCACAGGACGCCGGGCCAAAAAGGCCTCAGGGCCGCGCGAACGCGTTCGAAGTCCGCGTCCACGAGCTGGGAGTCGTCCGGCACGTAGGCCAGCGGGTCCTCCAGCAACGGCTCCGGCAGCCGCAGCAGGCCCTCCACCAGCGAGTGCAGGCACAGCGCGGAGTACCCGCGCAGGTAGCCGCCCTCCTGGGTGAGCACGACGCGTGGCCCGAACGACGCCACCCGGCGCCCGATCTCGCGGTAGCCGGCGGCCGTCAGGTTGTGCCGGCCGTTGGGGTCGAACGCCGACCCGTCGAACCCGGACGCGCACACCAGCAGGTCCGGCGCGAACTCGCGCAGCAGCGGGAAAGCGATCTCGTCGAGCGCGCGCAGGTACGCCGTGTCGCCCGCGCCCAGTGACAGCTCGATGTTCACGTTCCGGCCGTCGGCACCCACCTCCGACGGCGCGCCCGTCTGCGGGTGGTTGGTGCCCCACGAGCCGTGGCGCATGTGCACCGAGATGGTCAGCACGTCCGGACGGTCGTAGAAGACCTCCTGCGTGCCGTTGCCGTGGTGCACGTCCCAGTCCAGCACGGCAACCCGCATTCCTTGGCGCCGCGCGGTTTCCGCCACCAGTGCCGCGTTGTTCACGAAGCAGTAGCCGTCCGCCATGCCCGGCTGCGCGTGGTGTCCCGGCGGTCGTACGAGCGCGTAGGCCAGCGGTGCGCCGGACTCCAGTGCCGCCAGTGACGTTCCCGCCGCCGCGCACGCCGCACCCCACGTCTCGGGTCCTACGACCGTGTTCACTTCCAGCGCCACACGCGTGGACACGCGCAACGAGTCCACGTACGAGGCGGAGTGCACGCGCAGAAGCTCGTCAACGGACGCATGGCGTCCCTCGTGCCACTTCAGGTGCGGAGCCACCGGACCGTGCGTCAACGCGTGCCGGAACGTGCGCAGCCGCGCCGCGTTCTCCGGGTGCGGTTCGGCGACGTCCAGCCACGGCCAGGAGCCCGGCAGCTCCCACAGGCCCTCACCGGCGTCGTGCTCGAGACAGTCGTCGTGCCAGAACATGTCCACCCGAACCGGATATCAGGGCGATCACGGATGGTCCACCGGAAAAATCTGGAGGCACACTGGAGACATGGGCATCATCGCCGTACTGATCGCCATCGCAGGCCTGCTCGCCGCCTTGGCGCATGACGCATACCTGGCCATGCTCGGTTCGGCCGCCAACAAGAAAGGGCTCGCGGGCGCGCCCGTCGCGCAGTTCGTCCGCACCCGCTGGAAGACCGCGATCCTGGCGACCGCGGGCGCGGCGATCGGCCTGCTCATCACCGGCGGCGATTCGTTCGGTGCCGACCTGGTCGGCGCGCTTGTCGCGGGCGGCAGCGGTCTGGTCGCCATCAACGGCGTGCAGAAGACGCACAAGCAGCTGAACAGCGGTCAGGCCCAACTGCCACCCCGGTGAGTGCAAGAGCCCGGCGCTCGGTTCACACAATCGAGTGTCACTCGTCCTGAAACCCCCCTTTTGGTTGGTCCGGTACCTCCGGACGGCCCTACGCTGATTGCGTCGCAGAGGGGTGTCGGGGATGGACGTACAGCCGGGCAAACATCGTCTCGACGACGGTGTCGCGCCACCACGGCGCCCCGTCGTCGGTGGCGACCGCATCCCGCTGCCCCGCGGCCGCCAGATCGACCCGCTGCAGGACACCGACGGGCTGCGCAAGTTCAACATCGGCCTGGTGCCCGCCTCGGTCACGCCGCCGCGCACCTGGAAGCGCGCGGCCTGGTTCGCCGTCGTCTCGTCGGTGCTCGTGCTGGTCGGCCTGAGCGTCGCCGCCGCCAAGCTGGTCGGCGGTGGCGGTGAGGTCGAGACGATCGGCCTGCCCGGCTACCCCTCGGACGTGCCACTGATCTCCACGCTGCCCACCGACGGCACGAGCCCGTCGGCCACCAACGGCACCAAGCCGTCCGCTGCGAACACCGGCAGGGGTGCTCCAGTGCCGGGCACCGGTGTCAGCGGCGAGCAGGGCACTGGTGTCAGCGGCGAGCCGGGCACAGGAGGCCGGGGATCGGCCACCAACACCAAGCCGTCCGGGCCGGTGCCGCCCGTGATCACGACGGTGCCGGTCTCGAACGCGCCGGTCGTCGACGGCTCCACTATCGCCCAGCAGACCGAGCACTTCTACCGGGAGATGACGACGAACGCGGACACCGCGCTCGCCATGACCACGGACACGGTGCGCTCGAACGCCGGCGCGTTGCTGGAGGGCCGGCTCGCCGACATCTCGCTGATCGAGGTGAAGGAGATCGTCGTCGACCCGAGCAAGGGCCTCACCGTCAGCCTGCTGCAGGTGACGAAGAAGGACGGCTCGGTCAGCACCGAGAAGCGCGAGCTGAGCTTCACGCTGGGCGACCTGCCGCTGATCAACGGTGAACGGTTGAAGCTCGGCGGCTGAACCGGCTAAAGGTCACGGCCCGAGTTACCGACCGTAGTAAGTAGCACCATCGAGCGAATCCCCGGCACCGCTGAACGCCACGGACGGATGAAGTCCACCAAGATGCTGGCGTCGTCACGCGTAGCCACGGTACGTCTTCTGGTGACCACGGAAAGTACGGAGGACCAGGCCAGTGCAGCGTCCCGCGACGACCGGGCGGAGGCACACCCGCGCCGGCTCGATCAGCGTGGCAGAGCTGATCAAGCAGCAGCCGAGCCCGATGCGCATCCCGTCGAACGAGGAAGCCGCCACCGACGCTCTCGTCACATCACTGCTCGGTCCGACCGAGAACATGACCGCGACCACGGTCACGATCCCCGTCGTCTCCGGCCGTCGCCGGCGCATCAGGCGGAGCCGTGCTGCCAAGGCCGCCGGCCTGCTGACCGGCGCGATCGTGCTCGTCTCCTCCGTCGCGGGCGCGGCGATCCTCGCGAGCAAGCGGCCGGCGAACTACGGCATCCCGGTCTCCGAACGACCCGTCGCGCTGTCCGGCGCGAGCGCGTTGCGTCCCGACATCCTCTCGGCCCAGCTTCCGAACGAGCACACGCCGCTGCAGACCGCCGCCGACACCCCGATGCCGCAGCCGTCCGCTCTTCTGCTGAACATGCCGGAACCGACCACTCCCGAGGTCTCGACCGGCCCTCAGCCGCAGGTGGACGTGGTGAAGCGGTTCTACGAGCTGCTCACGACCAAGCCCAACTCCGCGGCCAAGCTGCTGTCGCCCGACCTGGTCGGCGCCAACCCCAAGGAGTTCGTCGAGTCCTGGGGGATGATCAAGACCGTCAACGTCGACCAGACGTCGCTCCGGCCGGACGGATCGGTGCTCGCGGTCGTCTCCATGCAGGAGCTCGACGGCAGCTGGCTGCGCATCGAACAGCTCTTCTGGCTGACCGACACGACCCAGCCGCGGATCATCGGCACCGAGGTCCTTTCGGCGCAACGGAGCTAGGCCGCACCCGATTGATATCGCCGTTCGCAGTCGAACGGTGACCGCTCGTCGCGGAAACCTAGTTCAGATCGTGAAAATTCCCCCGAAGGGGTTACATCTCGGGTCACGATTCGGTATCCATGTTCCCGCCAGTGCGCAGACGCGAACTTGGAAGGGTGAACGAGCGGTGTCGATTGAGGACCATCGTCGGCGGCTGAACGGTTCGGCTGAGTCGACCGGCCAGCTGTCCGTCGCCGAGCTGATCGCCCGCCGCGAGGCGGAGACCGTGGAGTTCCCGGTGATCACCGACGACATCACCCCCGAAGCGTTCGAGCCGACGATCAAGTTCAAGTCGGTCAAGGCACCGGGCAGCAAGCCCAAGAAGCAGCCCATGAAGGAGCTGCACATCACGGAGCTGCTGCGCCGCGAGGGGCGCACCGACGACACGCAGCGCGGCGGGTTCACCGTCGGCAAGCTGGCCGCCGCGGCCAGCGGTGGCGTGGTCCTCTGCGGTTCGGTCGCCTTCGCCGCCTCGTCGTGGCTGTCCCCGACCGACGAGCGCCCGCTCGCCGAGGTGCGGTTCGACGAGCGCGCCCAGGCCCGCGGCGCGAGCGCCGGCACCGAGGGTGTCGTGAAGCTGCCGTCGAACAAGACGCCGCAGGAAGACGCCGCCCAGCCCGAGCAGGCCGACCCGACGACGAACCCGACCACCCGCGTCGCCCCGTACGTCCAGCAGCAACCGCAGCGCCCGAAGCAGCAGACCCCGCAGACCCAGCAGCCCACCCCCGAGGCGCCGCCGGCCAGCACGCCCCCGTCGTCCACGCCGCAGACCACGCCGGGCCTGAGCACGCCGCCGTCGAGCGAATCGCCCGCTCCGCCGCCGAGCTCCTCCGCGAACCCGCCGAGCAGCACGCCGCCCAGCTCGTCGAACCCGCTGCCCACGCCGTCCAACCCGGTCGACGTCAGCGTGGACCTCGGGCTGCTGGACCCCGTCCTGAACACCGTTGGCGACACCGTGGGCGGCTTCGACTTCTTCGCCCCGGCGAACTGAGGCACAACCGGTAGCTCAGCGACCGCCCACGGCAGGGGTACCCTGTGCGGGCAAATCCGGACGACCGCTGACTACCGCACGAGGAGCACGAGCGTGGGACCTGCTGCCACCGCAGTCTCCCCATCGCCGCGCGGCCAGGTGATCGCGTGACGACGTCCGACGCCACCGACGGCCGGCTGGTCGCCGACCGCTACCGCTTCCTCGACCGCATCGGCTCCGGCGCGATGGGCATCGTCTGGCGCGCCCACGACGAACGCCTCGGCCGTGAGGTCGCGATCAAGCAGCTGCTCCTCGCGCCCGGCCTGGACGAGGCCGAGCAGGACGAGGCCATCCAGCGCGCCATGCGCGAGGGCCGGATCGCCGCCAAGCTGCATCACCCGAACGCCATCGCCGTGTACGACGTCGTCGAGGAAGACGGCGTCCCGTGCCTGGTCATGGAGTACCTGCCGTCCTACAGCCTCGCCGACGCGCTGGCCGAGGGCGGGCCGATGGACCCGATCGAGGTCGCCCACATCGGCGCCCAGTGCGCGGCGGCACTCGCCGCGGCGCACGCGGCGGGCATCGTGCACCGCGACATCAAGCCGGGCAACGTCCTGATCGCCGAGAACGGCGTCGTCAAGATCACCGACTTCGGCATCTCGCGCGCCTCGGACGACATCACGGTCACCAAGACCGGCCTGATCGCCGGCACGCCCGCGTACCTCGCGCCGGAGATCGCGCGGGGCCAGGACCCGACGCCGGCCTCCGACGTCTACTCGCTCGGTTCGACGCTGTTCGCCGCGATGGAGGGCGAGCCGCCCTATGGAGTGAGCGAGAACACTCTCGGTGTTCTGCACGCCGTCGCGGCCGGGCGGATCAACCCGCCGACCGTCGACCACCCGCTCGCCGACACGCTGCTGTACCTGCTGAACTACGAGCCGGACGACCGGCCGACGATGCCCCAGGCGCGCGAGCTGCTCAACGCGGTAGCGCACGGGCGTTCGCCGTCGTTCAGCGGCCTGCCTGTGCCCATCGGTCCTGATCCGACTACGGTCGTGGAGCCCGACCGCACCAGGGTCGTGCCGGTGGCCCGCACCGCACCTGCTCGCACCGCACCGCCGACGGTTCCTGCGGCAGGCAAGCAGCAGGACAACCGGCCGCTGGTGATCGCGGCGATCGTTCTGGCGTTGTTGCTGGTCATCGGTGGCCTGATGGTCGCACTGGGCGTGTTCAACAAAGAAGAGAAGACGCCGTCCGCGCCTCCGGCCTCGTCGTCTCAGGTGACACCGACGACAACTTCTGTCGCAGAGGTGACGACCACCACGCCCGAGGCAACGACAACGCGCGAAACGACGTCTAGCACTACGACGACTACAACTACGACCACCACGACGACTACAACGACGACGACTACAACGCCGCCGCCGCCGTCAAGCACGACGACTACGACAACCACCACGACGCCGCCTGTGGTCAAGCCGACCACCTGAGCGCGTCGTGTCGTAGATATCTCGTAAGGTGGGTACCCGCACCGTTGGGGTGATCTGAACCCGATGGTGTGACGAGCCGTTGAACAGAGAGCTAAGTGACCGCACAGCGGGGAGCAACTGTGACCGACGATGGCCGATTGGTCGCTGGTCGCTACCGATTGAGCCAGCGGATCGGTAGCGGCGCCATGGGCGTCGTCTGGACGGCACACGACGAACGTCTGCACCGCACCGTCGCGGTCAAGCAACTGCTCCTGCAGCCCGGACTCGCCGAAGCCGACACGGACGAGGCGAAGAGACGGGCCATGCGGGAGGGCCGCATCGCGGCACGCCTGCAGCACCCGCACGCGGTCGCTGTCTACGACGTGGCCGAGGACGACGGCCAGCCGTGGCTCGTGATGGAGTACCTGCCGTCCAAGAGCCTCTCCGCGGTGCTCTCGGAGCGCGGCACGCTCCCGCCGCGTGACGTGGCCTCGATCGGCATGCAGGTCGCCTCCGCGCTGGCCGCCGCGCACAACGCGGGCATCGTGCACCGCGACATCAAGCCCGGCAACGTGCTGCTCGGCGACGACGGCACGGTCAAGATCACCGACTTCGGCATCTCCCGCGCGACCGGTGACGTCACCGTCACCGCGACGGGCATGCTCGCCGGCACCCCTGCCTACCTCGCTCCTGAGGTCGCCAAGGGCTACGACCCCGGCTCGCCGTCGGACGTCTTCTCGCTCGGCTCGACGCTGTACGCCGCGATCGAGGGCGAGCCGCCGTTCGGCCTGAGCGAGAACACCATCGCGCTGCTGCACAAGGTCGCCTCCGGCAAGGTCAACCCGCCGCGCAACGCCGGCCCGCTGACCGCGCTGCTGATGCGCCTGCTGCGCGCGGAGCCGGAAGACCGCCCGACCATGGCGGAGGCCCGCGACGCGCTCGCAGCCGTCGCGAACGGCCAGGCCGCTCCCGCCTTCACCCCGGCCGTGGTCGCCCCGACGCACCCGCCGTCGTGGCGTGGTGCCCCGGTGCAGCAGCAGCCGCAGCAACAGGCCGCCACGCGGGCGCTCACGCCCCAGCAACCGCCTCACCCCGCAGCGACCCGTGTGGACCTGCACACGCCCCCGCGCGCCGTGCCCTCGCAGCAGCCGCCGTCGAACCACCGCCCGGCAGCCGCGCCCCAGTACTCGCAGCGCCCGAAGCAGACGCCGCTGTCGTCGGCGAAGAGCAAGAAGTCGACCGTCTACACGGCGCTCGCCATCGTGGCGGCGGCGGTGATCGGCATCATGTTCGCGAGCATGATCTCGAACAACGACAACAAGACCCCCGGCAACGACCAGGCCGGCGGCAACACGAAGGTCCAGCAGACGCAGGACACCTCGAAGCCGTCGACGCCGCCCAAGTCATCGGGCAAGGCTGGTCAGTGGACGACCCAGCCGGGCCCCGAGGACATGCGCGGCTTCCTGAACGACTACTTCAGCACCGCGCCGAGCTCGCCGGAAGAAGCCTGGAAGTTCGGCAACGCCAACTTCCAGGGCAGCTACCCCGGTGGTTACAGCGGATTCCAGACCTTCTGGTCGGGGATCAAGGAAGCCAAGGTCCTCAACGCGACCGAAAAAGAAGGCTTCTACTGGGAAGTCGACGTCGAGTACACCAAGAAGAGCGGCGGCACGACCACGGAACGGCGCGGTATCTCGTTCCAGTGGGCCAGCCCGAACTTCCTGCTGCACAGCGACAAGTCGCTCGGCGGGGTCTAGGCCGGGGCGGTGTCTACGGGGTTGCACCTTCCGTAGCGGCATGTGGTCCAGTGGACTCACGTCCCGATGCCTTTAGGGAAGGTCCCTGCTCGTGCATTCGTCCTTCATGCCACCCCGTCAGGTCAAGATCGGTGACGCGGCGGCCTTCGCCGGCACCACGCCGCGGGCGGTTCGCCATTACCACGAGATCGGCCTGCTCCCCGAGCCCGAGCGGGGCGGTGATGACCGCCGCCGCTACGGGTACGAGGACATGATCCGCCTGCTGTGGATTCGCAAGATGGCCGACGCCGGGATCGCCCTGGACGACATCCGTGACGCCTTCACCACCGCCGGTGCGGACAGCGGAGACGGTGTCGCGGGCATCCTGGAGCGGTTGGAGGACACCCTCGCCGAGCAGGAAGCGGAACTGCGGCGGCAACGGACCGCCGTGCAGCGGATGCGCACCGAAGGCAGCCGGATGGGCCTGCTCTCCGACTTCGTCACCGAACGCCTCAAGAGCCTGCCGGAAGGCTCCCTGCGTCAGGCGGACCTGGACACTCTGCTGGTCACCGAGCGGATCTTCGGTCCGCTCGGCGCGGCCGTCCAGGCCACCCGCTTCGTCGTCCTGGCCACGCATCCCGCTCTGCGGGAGGAATCCGACCGCATCGATGCCGCCGAGGAGGCACTCGACGACAGCGTCGCCGTCGATGATCCACGGGTAGCTCAAGTGGCCGTCGAGCGGCACGCCTTCGAAAACGCCCTGCACGCCGTCATCGAGGAGTCCGGCGCGGATGAGGCCGACGATGCACTCTTCGACGCCTGGGACGCTTTGCACCCTGCTACCGCCGATGACGGTTCTGGCAGACGGGAGGCCGGCTCCATGAGCGCGTTCGAAGCCATCGGCAAGATGCCCTACGACTTTTCCCCGGCCCGCCTGCGCTGCATGGAACTGGCTGCAGAGCTGTCCGCCCAGGACTCACCCGCTGCCCAGAACACGCCCTAGGGGTGTTCTGAGCCCGGTCAGGAGGCCCGTGCGGCCTTCTCCAGGGCTTCGGCCAGCGCCACCACGGCGGGGTTCGACGCTGCTTCCTCGCGGTACACGACGTGAATGTGCCGCACCGGCTCTGGATTGCGCACCTTGCGCAGCACGACGCCCGGATGCGCATACCCCAGGCCCAGCCGGGGAATGATCGTGACACCGAGCCCGGCAGCCACGAATCCCTGTGCGGTCGCGTAGTCGTCGCTTTCCACGACGACCTTCGGCGCGAATCCCGCGCCGGCGCACGCGTTCACCACCAGGTCCTTGCACGGCCCCGTGGCGCCGAAGTCAGCGAAGATCCACGGCTCCTCCGCGAGCTCGCCCAGGTCGATCACGCGCTTGCGGGACAGCGCGTGGCCGCGGGGCAGCACGGCGAAGAACGGGTCGGCGAGCAGGTGCCGGGCGACCACGCCCTCGGGAGCGGGCTCGTCGGGTTCCAGCACGGTGATCGCGACGTCGGCACGGCCGGCGGCGAGCTCCTCGAACGGGTCGGTCGGCTCGGTGAGCTTCAGGTCCAGCTCGACGCCGGAGCGTTCGGCGCGGAACTGGGCCACCGCGGGCGGCACGAGCGCCGCTCCCGCCGTGGCGAAGTAGCGGACGCGCAGGATCCCGGCACAGCCCTGGCGCAACGCCGTCAGCGCGCTCTCGGCCTCGGCGAGCTGCTCGGCCACGCGCGCGGCGTGCTCGGTCAGCAGCCGGCCGGCGGCGGTCGGGCGGACCCCGCGGCCCACCCGCTCCAGCAGCGGCAGGCCCGCCTGCTTCTCCAGGCCCGCGACCTGCTGCGAGATGGCGGACGGGGTGTAGCCGAGGTTCGTCGCCGCCGCGGTGATGGAACCCGAGGTCACGACCGCCCTGAGCACCTGCATGCGTCGCACGTCCAGCATCCCTCAACCTTACAGCTCTGCTTAAAGGTTATGCACAACAATTAAATTGTATTTACGGGTTGGAGCACGCATCGTTGACATGTGAACCAACGCGGAACGTTGATCAGGATGGGCGTGCTCGCCCTGCTGTGGGGATCCAGCTTCCTGTGGATGAAGCTTGCACTGGGGAGCCTCGCTCCCCTGCAGATCTCGCTCGTGCGGACGTTCTTCGGCGCGGCCGTGCTGTTCGTCGTGCTCGTCACGGCGAGGATGACGCTGCCGCGCGACCGGCGGATCTGGGGACACATGCTGGTCGTCGCGCTGTTCGGCAGCGCGATCCCGTTCACCCTGTTCGCGATCGGCGGCCAGACCGTCGACTCCGGCGTGTCCGGCGTCCTCAACTCGACGACGCCGCTGTTCGCGCTGGCCATCGGACTGGTGCTGGGCACGGAGAAGTTCAGCAACCTCGTCCGGATGCTCGGCCTCGGCACGGGTTTCGCCGGCGTGCTGCTGATCTTCGCGCCGTGGCAGGCGGCCAACTCCATCGCGAGCTGGGGTGCGGTGCTGTGCCTCATCGGGGCCGCGAGCTACGCCGTCGGCTACTCCTACGCCGGCCGCAAGCTGGTCAACACGGGTGCGACCTCGACGCAGCTCGCCGCGATGCAGCTGACCACCGCGATGGGCCTGCTGATCCTCGCGGTGCCGTTCGGCGGGCTCGAGCCGGTGCACCTGCACTGGATCGGCATCGTCGCCGTGGCGATCCTGGGCATCTTCGGCACCGGCGTGGCGTTCATCCTCAACTACCGCGTCATCGCGGACGAGGGCGCCACCACGGCAACTACCGTCGGTTACCTTCTGCCCGTGGTCTCGGTACTCCTTGGAGCGATCTTCCTCGGGGAGCAGCTCAACACGAGGGTCGTCGCGGGCATGATCGTGGTGCTCCTGGGCGTTGCACTGACCAGGAGGCAGCCCGTCTCGACTGGTCAGAACGTCTCACCAAACGAGACGCGCGACCTGGTCAAACGCTGAGGGGTGAGACGCCCGTCTCCCCCAGAAGGATGGTTCCGAGACGAATCGCGTCCTGATCCGGCTGCTTGGCCGTCTCCTGTTTGTGAGCGGACATGGAGACCAGCCTGGGAAGGACATCGACATGAACAACGAGAACCTGAAGGTCACCACGCGGACGACTTTTCAGCTACTGGCCCCTGGCGCGGCTCCAGCGCCGGTGGTGGCCGAACTGGTCTACGACCCGGAGGACCCGTACGCGGTCGCCATCGTGTTCCACACGGGCACGGGCCGCGTCGAGTGGATGTTCGCCCGCGACCTGCTGGCCGACGGTCTGCTGACCCCGTCCGGTGAGGGCGACATCCTGGTCCGCCCCGCGTCCGACGACCCGGAGCGCGTCCTGGTCGAGCTGAACGCGCCGACCGGGTTCGCCATCCTCAGCGCGGTCGCCGAGGACGTGGCGGCGTTCCTGGACAGCTCCTACGACGTCGTCCAGCCGGGCGAGGAGGACCTGTGGATCGACTTCGACCGGGAGCTGCAGAAGCTGGTCTCGACGATCGACTAGTTCTGCGGCGGGTGGTCTGACGGGCGCGGGAGACCACCTGAGGGTTCGTCGTCGTGGGCAGCGACGGCGAAGAGCTGGACAAGTCCCCACCGGTGACGGGGATCCGCAGGGTTCGGCGGTGGTCTGCACCACCTGTTGAGCGTGAACCCCGGATGTCGGTCTCCGTGATTGATTACTCTCGTGGTGTGACAACCACCATCGGCGGCCGCTACACGCTCCTCGAGCGCGTCGGCAGCGGCGCGATGGGGGTGGTCTGGCGGGCGCGCGACGAGCTGCTGGCGCGCGAGGTCGCGGTCAAGCAGCTCATCACCGGAGACCACCAGCGGGCGATGCGCGAGGCGCGCAACGCGGCCCGGCTGCACCACGCGCACGCGATCGCGGTGTTCGACGTCGTGGGAGACGAGCACGAAGAGCCGTGGATCGTCATGGAGTACCTGCCGTCCCGCAGCCTGTCGGCGCTCATCGCCGAGCAGGGGCCGCTCAAGCCGGCCCAGGCCGCGAGCATCGGCGCCAAGGTCGCGTCGGCACTGGCCGCGGCGCACGCGGCGGGCATCGTGCACCGCGACATCAAGCCAGGCAACGTCCTGATCGGCGACGACGGCACGGTCAAGATCACCGACTTCGGCATCTCCAAGGCCAGCGGTGACGGCACGCTGACCGAGACCGGCATGATCTCGGGCACTCCCGCCTACCTCGCGCCGGAGGTGGCGCGCGGCGAGCAGCCCGACGAGGCGTCCGACGTGTTCTCCCTGGGCGCCACGATCTACGCGGCCGTCGAGGGCGAGTCGGTCTTCGGGCCCAGCGACAACAGCTTCGGCCTCATCTACCGGGCCGCCAGCGGGCAGCTGCGGGATCCCAAGAACGCGGGCGAGCTCACCCCGTTGCTCATGCGCCTGCTCTCCCAGGACCCGAAGGACCGGCCGAGCGCGCAGGAGGCCGCGGACCTGCTGGCCGCCGAGCCACAGCCGTCCCAGCCGCTTCCCATCCCCGAGCCGCGCAGGCTCAAGCCGCCGAACCGGCGGATCCTGGTGATCCTCTCGATCATCGGGCTGCTCGGGATCGGGGGTGGCGCGGCCGCCGCGTACTGGTCGGGCACCGGCGACCTGACCCCGATCAACGAGGCGAGCTTTCCCGACCAGCAGGAGGTCCGCTACTTCACGGCCCCCGAGGCGAGCACGTTCGTCTCCGAGCACTACGCCCAGCTGCCCGGCAACCCCGACGGGGCGTGGGCGAACCTCTGGGAACGCGCGAGCGAGCCGCGGGAGAAGTACGTCGCCCGGTGGAAGGGCTACACCGAGCTCCAGTGTCGCGACACCAGCGTGCCGGTGCGGTCGGCAGGCGCGAACTGGGTCGTCACCGTCGAGCTCGTCATGAAGACGATCAAGGGCGAGCAGCAGCGCGGTGTCTACGAGGTCGAGGTCGGCAACGTGAACAGCCAGATGAAGATCGTCAGCTCCAAGCAGATCAGCTGAGCAGCCAGAAGCTGCCGCCGCCCACGATCACGCCCATCGCCGTCCCCGCCAGCACCTGCGCCGTCGTGTGGTCACCGAGCTCGACGCGCGACCACGCCACCAGCGCCGCCGGCAGCGCGATCAGCAGCAACCACGGGCCGTAGACGATCGCCAATGTCACGACGGCCGCCCACGCCACCGCGGCGTGCAGCGAGATCTTCCACCTCAGCCCGAACGTGATCGCCATGCTGACGATCAACGACGCGAACATGCTGCCCGCCAGAGCGAGCATGCTCGACGGCGCGCCGCCCAGCACCATGATCACCGTGCCGGCGGCCAGCGACGCACCGGCCGTGACCAGCGGAACGAGCCGCCCCTCGCGGTTCGTGACGTGGTGGCCGTCCCACTTGCCCTTGCGCGCGCCTCTGACGATGACGGCCATCGGGATGACGGACGCCGTCACGGCGACCACGACCCCCCACAGCAGCGTCTTCCAGAAGCTCTCCGTCGCCGCGGCCACGGCGAACGGCAGCAGAATCACCCAGACCCACGGTGCCAGCACCTCGGTCGCACCGCGGGCGACCTTTTTGATCAAGTCCCCCGGAAACCCTTCAGACCAGTCTGCGATCAGTGGCCCAGCGGGAGAGCTCGTACCGGTTGGAGAGCTGCGTCTTCCGCAGGACGCTCGACACGTGCGTCTCCACCGTCTTCACGCTGATGAACAGCTCGGACGCGATCTCCTTGTAAGCGTAGCCGCGCGCGAGCAGCCGCAGGACGTCCCGCTCCCGCGGCGTCAGCAGGTCGAGCTCGGGGTCGCTGATCGGCGCGGCACCCGGCCGGTCGGCGAACGCGTCCAGCACGAACCCGGCCAGTCGCGGGGAGAACACCGCGTCGCCCTCGCTGACCCGCACGACCGCCTTGACCAGCTCCTGGCTGGAGATCGTCTTGGTGACGTAGCCGCGGGCACCGGCGCGGATGACGTTGATGACGTCCTCCGCCGCGTCCGACACGGACAACGCGAGGAACGTGACCTCGGGAATCTTGGTCCGGATCTGCCGCAGCACCTCGGCGCCACCGCCGTCCGGCATGTGCACGTCGAGCAGCACCACGTCCGGTTTGTGGTGCGCGATGCCCGCCACCGCCTCGCCGACGCTGCCCGCCTCGCCGACCACCTCCACCTCGTCGGTGATGGTGTCGAGCTCGGCCCGCACCCCCGCTCGGAACAACGCGTGGTCGTCCACCAGGAACACCCTCACGGTCACGTCCTGGCCTCCGTCTTCCTCGGCATCTCCAGCTGCACCTCGGTCCCCTCACCGGGCGCGGTGCGCAGCCGCACCTGTCCGCCGTGCCGGTCCATCCTCCCCCGGATGCTGCCCGCGAGGCCATGCCGGTCCTCCGGCACGGCGTCCGGGTCGAAACCCTTGCCGCGGTCGCGCACGAACACCGTCACCTTGTCCGGTTCGATCTCGGCGTACAGGCTGACCTCGGCGACGCCTGCGTGCTTGGCGGCGTTCACCATGGCCTCCTTGGAGGCCTGGATCAACGCGAACATCCCGTCTTCCAGCTCGCAGTCGCCGACCACGACCTGCGACACGGCGATCGCGAAGTCGTCCTCCACCTCCGCGCACGTCTGGGCGATGGCGATGCTCATGGTCGTCGGCTGCTCGCCCACCTCACGGCCGTAGAGCCAGCTGCGCAGCTCGCGTTCCTGGCCGCGGGCCAGGCGCTTCACCTCTCGCGGCGACTCGGACTGCTTCTGGATGAGCGCAAGCGTTTGCAGCACGGAGTCGTGCAGGTGGGCGGCGATCTCGGCGCGTTCCTCGGTCCGGATGCGTGCCCGGCGTTCGGTGTCCAGATCGCGCACCAGCCGCATCCACAGCGGCACGGTCAGGACCGCGACACCGATCAACGTGGCGAGCACGGAGAGCACGACGGTCGAGAGGTTCTGGACCGAGTCGTTCGCGACGAGGAAGGCGGCCACGCCCGCCAGAACCAGCGCACCTCCCGCCACCGTTCGCACGATCCCCGTCTTCCCCTGCGCCAGCGCCCCGTCTTTCCAGCGACGCCGCTGTGCCTCGTCCGCCTCACGCCACACGACCGCGGCGCCCACGAGTGCCACGGCGATCGGGCCGGTGATCCAGCCGCTCGCCGCGCTGCCGATCAACCCGGTGAAGACCGCGACGCCGATGCCGACGGCGGCGAGACCGACGGCCTGCTGCCACTCCTTGCGGTCCTTCTCGGTCTCCGGTTCCGTCACCGTCGACTGCGGGACGAACATCCAGAGCAGGGCGTAGGCGATGATTCCGACACCGCTCAGCGCGGCGAACACGGCGAAGATCGCGCGCACCCAGAAGACCGGTGCGCCGAGGTGTTCCGCCAGCCCGCTCGCGACGCCCGCGACGACCCGGCCGGTGCGTCGGCGGCGCATCGGCTCAATCCGTGCACTCACCATCCGATCGTCACACGTCCTGGCGAGTTGTTCATCAGGGATGACCCCGGTTCCGCGAATCAGGGCTGGTCCCTGATGTGGTTCCAGGCGTGGGAGCGCAACCTTGTCACCGTGAGCGGGACTGAGAAGGCAATGCAGGGCGTGGCGGACACGCTCAGGGAGTTCTGGGCCCACCGGCCGGTGCGGCCCCGCGCGGGGCGCAAGATCGGCGGCGTCGCCACCGGTATCGCCATGCGCTACCAGATCGACCCGGTGATCGTGCGGATCGCGTTCGTCGCGCTCGCGTTGTCGGGCGGCGTCGGACTGCCGATGTACCTGGCGGGCTGGCTGCTGCTGCCCGAGGAGGGCGACGAGGTCTCCCCGCTGGAAGCGCTGATCAACAAGGGCACCAGCTCCATGTCGCAGGCGCAGACGGTGCTGCTGAGCTTCCTGATGTTCCCGGCGCTCGCGTTCACGTTCGGCAGCGGCGGGTTCCAGGTCATCGTGACGCTGGCCGCGACGATCGCGTGCATCTACCTGCTGCAGAAGAACCGCGGGCACCTCGCGCCGGCCGCCGTCGCCGAGCCCGCACACGTGCCACCGGTGGCGGGGGCGCCGGCCTGGGACCCGCTCGGTGCCGCCCCGTTCGCGTGGGACCTGCCGGAACCGGCGGCCGCGCCGCAGCCACCGGCCCCCAGGCCGCGCAAGCCGCGTGTCGCGCTGGCGACGGCAGGCGTGGCGGCGCTCGTGATCGCGGGATCCGCGATCGCCTGGACCTGGGCGCCGTGGTTCACGGTCCCGCACGTCATCGGCCTGCTGATCGCGGTGCTGGCGGCCGGTCTGCTGATCGGGTCGTTCACCGGCGGCGCCCGCGGCCTGATCTGGCTGCTGGTTCCGCTGTCCGTGGCGGGCTTCGGCATGACGGCGGTCGGGTTCGAGGGACCCCACAACCTGGGCAGCCTCTCGGACACGCCCAAGTCCGTCGCCGACGTGAAGGACCGCTACCGGATCGGTGTGGGCAGCGTGATGCTCGACCTCCGGCAGCTGCCGGACTCCGGTGCGGTGAAGACCGCGGTCGAGGCGGACCTCGGTGAGCTGATCGTGCACGTGCCGAAGAACGCGGACGTGACGTTCAACTGCGAGGCCACGTCCATCGGCGAGCTCAACTGCTTCGGGAAGACGGCCGAGGGCAGCGTCGAGCAGGTCAGCGGCACCGACTTCGGCGACAACGGCGAGGGCGGCTTGAAGATCGACCTGGACGTTCGGACGAACGTCGGAGAGGTGAAGGTGCTCCGTGACTGAGCCGGTGACGCGCAGGCGGATCGACCTGCTCAGCCTGATCTTCGGGATCGGTGGCGGGCTGATGGCGGCCTACGTGCTGAGCAACGGGACGTTCTGGTTCGACTTCCGGTGGGCGCTGGGAGGAACGGCCATCGTGGTCGGAGTGGTTCTGCTGACCAACTCCTTGAGGCGGAAGTCCCCGAAATGAGAAACGGCCCCCGGTCAGCTGACCGGGGGCCGTTTCTTCAGGTCACTCCCACTCGATGGTGCCCGGCGGCTTGGACGTCACGTCCAGCACCACGCGGTTGACCTCTGCCACCTCGTTGGTGATCCGGGTCGAGATCCGCTCCAGCACCTCGTACGGCAGCCGCGTCCAGTCCGCGGTCATCGCGTCCTCGGACGACACCGGGCGCAGCACGATCGGGTGGCCGTACGTGCGGCCGTCACCCTGCACACCGACGCTGCGGACGTCCGCGAGCAGCACGACCGGGCACTGCCAGATCTGGCGGTCGAGACCGGCGGCGGTGAGCTCCTCACGCGCGATGGCGTCGGCCTGGCGCAGCGTGTCGAGGCGGTCCTGGGTGACCTCGCCGATGATCCGGATGCCGAGGCCGGGGCCGGGGAACGGCTGGCGCTGGACGATCGTCTCCGGCAGGCCCAGCTCGGTGCCGACGCGGCGGACCTCGTCCTTGAACAGCGCGCGCAGCGGCTCGACCAGCTCGAACTGCAGGTCGTCCGGCAGGCCGCCGACGTTGTGGTGCGACTTGATGTTCGCGGTGCCGGTGCCGCCGCCGGACTCGACCACGTCCGGGTAGAGCGTGCCCTGCACCAGGAAGCGGTAGTCGCCCTCGGCCTTGAGGTCGCGCTCCGCCTGCTCGAACACGCGGATGAACTCGCGGCCGATGATCTTGCGCTTCTCCTCCGGGTCGGTGACGCCGGCGAGTGCGTTGAGGAACCGCTCGCGCGCGTCGACCGTGATCAGGTTGACGCCCGTGGCGGCCACGTAGTCGCGCTCGACCTGGGCGCGCTCACCGGCGCGCAGCAGGCCGTGGTCGACGAAGACGCAGGTGAGCCGGTCACCGATGGCGCGCTGGACGAGAGCGGCGGCCACGGCGGAGTCGACACCGCCGGACAGGGCGCAGATCGCCTTGCCCTCACCGATCTGCTCGCGGATCCGCGTGACCTGCTCGTCCACGATGGACGACGTGGTCCACTGCGGACGGATGCCCGCGATGTCGTGCAGGAACCGGCGCAGCACCTCCTGGCCGTGCGGCGAGTGGTGCACCTCCGGGTGGTACTGCACACCGGCGAAGCGGCGTTCGGTGTCCTCGAACGCGGCGACCGGGGCACCCTCGCTGGTCGCGGTGACGGTGAAGCCCTCCGGCGCCTTGGTGACGGCGTCGCCGTGGCTCATCCACACCGGGTGGTGACCGGGCAGCTCCTCGTGCAGCGAGCCGCCCGCGCCGGTGACGCCGAGCTCGGTGCGGCCGTACTCGCGGGTGCCGGTCTGTTCAACTGCGCCGCCGAGTGCGCGCGCCATGGCCTGGAAGCCGTAACAGATGCCGAAGACGGGGACGCCGGTCTCGAACAGCTTCGGGTCGACCTGCGGCGCGCCCTCCTCGTAGACGCTCGACGGGCCACCGGACAGCACGATGGCCAGCGGGTTCTTGTCGAGGATCTCGCTCAACGTCGCGGTGTGCGGGACCACCTCGGAGTAGACCTGGGCCTCACGCACGCGTCGGGCGATCAGCTGCGCGTACTGGGCGCCGAAGTCGACGACGAGAACAGGGCGGTTGCTGGTGTCGGACACGCCGCCAAGGATGTCATGCGTGGACGGAGAGCTGCTGACCGGAGGCGGGCTGAACCAGGTGTTCAGGGTGGGTGACGCGGTGCGCAGACCGGCCGGTCCGTGGGCCCCTCGGGTGCACGAGTTGTTGCGGCACTTGGCACCTCTGGGGATCGCGCCGGTTCCGCTCGGACTGGACGGCGAGCACGAGCTGCTCAGCTACCTGCCCGGTGACGTTGGCCACGTGTTCCCGTCCGACGACGCCTCGTTGATCGAATCGGCGTTGATGCTGCGCAGGCTCCACGACGCGACACTCCCCCTCGTCGATCGGCTCGACGGGTGGCAGCACCCCGTCAGAGAGCCGGTCGAGGTGGTGCTCCACGGCGACTTCGCGCCGTACAACACCACCTATCGAGACGGTCTGCCCGTCGGCATCTTCGACTTCGACTCGGCGCATCCGGGACCGCGCTGGTGGGACGTCAGCTGGGCGATCATCCAGTTCGTGCTGGGGCTCCCCCACGAGCGCAAACGCCGTGCTCAGCTGTTCTGCGAGGCCTACGGATGCGTCTACAACGACGAGCACGTGCTGCAGCGACTGGACGACGCGATTCGCACCATTCGCGAGCATCCGGCGTTCGTGCAGCAACGCGCGGAACGTCACGACGACTACTACAAGGGACTCATCGAGTACGTGCAGGCCAATAGGGCTTAACGTGAGTCACATGGACGCGTTCACGCCGCAACCCAGGCCGTGCTGGATCGCCGGCCGCCCCGAGCAGGGCGAGCAGGCGTTAGAGGTCTTCCACCCGTTCGACGGCACCGAGGTCGCCTCGGTCGCGGTACCAAGCAGAGACCAGGTGGAACGTGCGGTGGCGGCGGCCGCGGCGGTGGCCAAGGAGTTCCGCCGAACACCGGCGCACGTGCGGGCCGAGGCACTGCTGCAGGTGTCGCGGACGCTGGCCGAGCGCGCGGAGGAGATCGCCGAGACGATCACCGCGGAGAACGGCAAGCCGCTCAAGTGGGCCGAGATCGAGGTCTCGCGCGCGGTCAACACGTTCCGGTTCGCCGCGGAGGAGGCCCGGCGGTTCACCGGTGGGCTGCAGCGGCTCGACACCGACGCGAACGGCGTGGGCAGGATGGCGATCGTGCGCCACGTGCCGCGCGGGCCGGTGCTGGCCGTGGCGCCGTTCAACTTCCCGCTGAACCTGGTGGCGCACAAGGTCGCGCCGGCGCTCGCGGTGGGTGCACCGGTGATCGTGAAGCCCGCGTCCGCCACGCCGTTGAGCGCCCTGCTGCTGGGCGAGATCCTGGCCGAGACCGATCTGCCGGAGGGCGCGTTCTCGATCCTTCCCGTGCGCGGCAAGGACATGGACGCGTTGGTCAGCGACGAGCGGCTGCCGGTGATCTCGTTCACCGGGTCCACGAAGGTCGGCTGGTCGCTGATGGAAGCCGCACCGCGCAAGCACGTCGTGATGGAGCTGGGCTCCAACGCGGCCGCGATCATCTGTCCCGACTGGACGGACCTGGACCACGCGGCGCAGCGCATCGCGACGTTCGGCAACTACCAGGCCGGTCAGTCGTGCATCGCGGTGCAGCGGGTGATCGTGGACCGCTCGGTCGCCGACGAGTTCGTGCCGAAGCTCGTGGAGGCGGTGGGAGCGCTGAAGACCGGTGACCCGCACGACCCCGAGGTCGAGGTCGGCCCGTTGATCGACGAGGACAACGCCCGCCGCGTCGAGGAGTGGGTCCACATGGCCGCCGACGCGGGCGCGCGCGTGCTGCTCGGCGGCAAGCGGACCGGGACGACCGTCGAGCCGACCGTGCTGGCGGACGTGCCCTTCAACACCAAGCTGTGGACCGAGGAGATCTTCGGGCCGGTGCTCGTCGTCTCGGTCGCCGACGGCGTCGAGGACGCGTTCGCGCAGGCCAACGACACCAAGTACGGACTGCAGGCCGGCGTGTTCACCCGCGACGTGCAGGTGGCGTTCGAGGCCGCGGCCGAGCTCGAGGTCGGTGGCGTGATCATCGGTGACGTGCCGTCCTACCGCGCCGACCAGATGCCCTACGGCGGTGTGAAGGGCTCGGGCACCGGGCGTGAGGGCGTCCGGTCGGCGATGGAGGACTTCACCGAGGAGCGCGTGACCGTCCTGACGGGGATCCCGCTATAGCCCCTGCGGGAACGCCAGCACGCGGTCCGGGTCGTACCGTCGCGCGACTCGCCTGAGTCGCGCGAGGTTGCGGCCGTAGTAGGCGGTCGGCCAGTCCGGCATCTCCGGGTCGATGTAGTTCACGTACCCGGTGGTGCCCGCGCCGAGCCCGTCCCGCACTGCCGCGACCACCCGGCGAGTCTCCGCCTCTGTCCTGTCGCCGGCACCGAAGAAGATCTGCGCGCTGGTCCTGGCGTCGCGGTGCGGGAACGCGGTGGCGTCCGGCGCGACCCGGTTGAGCGCACCGCCGAACGAGTCGAACAGGATCGCGCCGTCGCGCTGCCCGTCCATCAGGGCCGCGACCCGCGAGCCGGGCACGTGGTGGCGGAGCATGCGCGACGACGCCACGAACGGGAAGCCAGAACTCGGGTTTCCCGCGTAGTAACGCATCGTCTCCAGGTAACCCATCTCCTGGAAGGTCCGCTCCGCGGGCGGCATCCGGTCCAGCAGCGGCACCAGGTTCTTCGCCGTGCCCACGTAGGCGCCGCCGACTCTGGCGGACGACACGGGGCCGGCCTCGACGGTGCAGCTGGACCACAGCTCGTCCGGTGCCTGAGCCATCCACTCCTGCCAGGCGTCGAACACGTCCGCCGACGCAGCCCGCGGGTAGCTGAGCGCGAACACGGTCAGGCCGGGCGCCGGGTCGGTGCGGAACGTGAACTGCGTGACGATGCCGAAGTTGCCGCCACCGCCGCCGCGCAAAGCCCAGTACAGATCGGGTTCCTCGTGCGCGGACGCGGTGCGCAGGCAGCCGTCCGGCGTGACGATCCTGGCGCTCACCAGGCGGTCGCAGGTGAGTCCGTACTTGCGGCCGATCACGCTGATGCCGCCGCCGAGCGTGAGCCCGCCGATGCCGACCGAACGGCACGTGCCGGCGGGCAGAGCCTGTCCGGCGGCACCGATGGCCTCGTAGACCGGCAGGAGCTGGGCACCCGCGCCGACCCGTGCTCGACGGCCGGCGACGTCCACCGCGGCGATCCCGGCGAGGTCGACGACCAGGCCGTTCTCCGGCAGCGAGTAGGCCGCGTAGCTGTGCTTGCCGCTGCGTGCGGCGACCGGGATGCGTTCGTGCGACGCGAAGTCCAGGCAGGCCTGGACATCTTCATGCCTGACGCACCTCGCGATCGCGGCCGGCCTGCGATGTGCGTAAACGTGGTTCCACGGCATCCGCAGCTGGTCGTAGCCGGGGTTCTGTGGCAGCACGAGCCGGTTGCCGAGCCGTTTGCGCAGCTTCGCCCAGTTGGTGTCGGCCACGGCCGTCCCGGTGCCCATCCCCAAGCCCGCGACGGCGAGTGCGCTCGTTTGCAAGAAAGTTCGTCTGTTGATCTCCATGACTTGAACACCCCCGAGACCGATGGTGGTGCCTGGGTCACTCCTCACCAGCCGAGTGCGCGGAGCTTCACCTGATCGTCGCAACGGTGTGCGGCAACATGCCCATCCGGCCTGATCAGCCAGCCGTCCCTCGTCGTGAAGCCGGGTCCCGCGGTGCGGGAGCCCGGGATCAGGTCGCCACCGTCGGTCGTGAGCGGGGAGTTCTCGTAGGAGAACGGCGTGAAGAGCTTGCCGGAGTCGATGCCTTCGCCTGTCTCGAGTGCCTTCTGCCGGTGTGCGCGCTCTTCTTCGTTCCCCGGCACCAGGAATCGCATCGTGTCGCCGGTGATCCTCAGGTTCTCGTCGGCGGCCTGCCCGCGTTCGATCTCGTAGGAGTCGAGGAGGTGCGGGCCCGCGTAGCCGGTGCGGTCGGCCGCGATCTTCCACGCCGCGTTGTCGGCGTCGCAGATGCCGGAGTTCAGGCCGCGGGCGCCGAACGGGCTCATCACGTGCGCGGCGTCGCCGGCGAGCAGGATCCTGCCCTTTCTGAAGGCTTTCGCGCGGCGCTGGTGGAAGCGGTAGGTGGACTGCCAGACCACCTCGTACGGCTTGTCCCCGACGATCGCGCGGATGTGGTCGTCGGTGAGCTGGACGTCCTCGGCCACCTGCCAGTCGATCCGCCAGACGCCCTCCGGTTGCGGGTGCAGAAGCACCTGGCGGCCGGGATTCCACGGCGGGTCGAAGTAGAAACGGCGTTCTGGTGTCTCGAAGTCCAGGTCGACGCGGACGTCGGCGATGATGAACCGGTCGTCGAACGAGAAGCCCTCGAACGGGATGTCCAGGAGCTGTCTCACCGTCGAGTGCACGCCGTCCGCGGCGATGCAGTGGGTCGCCGCGATTCCGTCCTGTGTGGACACTCCCTCGTCGTCCTGGATCAAAGTCGTGAGGGCGCGGCCGTAGCGGAGCTCGATGAGCGGCTCGGTGCGGACGCGTTCTTCCAGCAGCTGCTCGACGACGGTCTGCGGGGTGTTCACGAACGGCGGGAAACCCTTGACCTCCGGGAAGGTCAGGGTCAGCACCTCGCGGTCGCGGTGGTAGGTGCGGCCGGTGTACCAGGTGACACCCGCGTCGGCGACCGCCTGGCCGACGCCGATCCGTTCGAGGATCTCCAGGACGTCGCGCTGGACGCAGATCGAGCGGCTGCCCTGCCGGCTGCGCCGCTCGGCCTTCTCCAGGATCACGCTCGGCACGCCGGCGCGGGCCAGGAAGAGCGCGGCGGTGAGGCCGACCGGCCCGGCACCGACGATGAGCACCGGTTTCACTGGAGGGCGTCCCACACGGCGCGGTCGCGTTCGGCGGTCCAGATCTCCGGCCAGTCCTTGCCGTCGCACTCGTCCCAGTAGCGCTTCACGTTGAACGGCAGGCAGTGCTCGAAGATCGGCCAGCGCCCGTAGCGGGGTTCGAGCGTCCTGTGCGCCAGCTCGAAGGCCTGCTTGAGCGTGCCGCCGTCGGCGTGCACCCCGCCGACCGTGCGGCGCAGCTCGTTGAGGAAGTGCCTGCTCTGGTTGATCGCGGCGTCGACCTCGATGCGGTCGCGGGCGACCCTGCCCCGCCCGCCGACGAGAACCTCCGCGCCCAGATCCTCGACCTCGTCCAAAGTGGACGTCGCCCACTCGTCGTGGAAGGCGTCACCGGTGTAGAGCGCGGCCTGCGACTCGACGAGGTCACCGGCGAAGAGGATGCGCTGCTGCGGCAGCCACGCCACGATGTCGCCCGCCGTGTGCCCGCGGCCGAGGTGCTGCAGCACGAGGTCGCCGCGCTCGTCGCCCAGCGGGATCGTCATGCGGTCGGAGAACGTGAGCGTCGGCCAGGTCAGGCCGGGAATCTCCTCCGGCTTCTCGAAGAGCCGAGGCATGCGGCCGTACTCGCTCGCCCAGTCCTGCTGCCCGCGTTCGGCGATCAGCACCCGCGTCATCTCGTGCGCGACGATCTCCTGGGCGTCGAACGCGCTGGCGCCGAGCGTGCGGACGGCGTGGTAGTGGCTGAGCACCAGGTACCGGACCGGCTTCTTCGTGTGTTTGCGCAGCGTGGTGAGCCACCGGCGCGCGGCCGCGGGTGTGGCGCGCGCTTCGAAGCAGATCAGGAAGTCCTCGGCCTCGATCGCCCCGACGTTGGGGTCGCCTTCGGCGGTCAGGGCGTAGACACCCTCGGCGAGCTCGACGAACACCTCGTCCTTCGGGGCGAGGTCGGCGCTGGAGGCAAAAGGCTTTTTGGCCATGACTCCACCGTGTCAGGACGCCTTCACGATCGGCAACCGCAATGCGGCTGGAGCTTGATCGGGCACCGCCGGGTTCCTCGGCCTCGTCGGGCTGATCCTCCGGTACGGCTGGTGCTGGTCCGGCCGCTGGTCCTGCTCACCCTTGTTCGGCCACAGCGAGAACGCCCGCTCTGCCTGCGCGGTGATCGTGAGACTCGGGTTCACGCCGAGGTTCGCACTGATCGCTGCACCGTCCACAACGGACAGTCCTGGGTAGTTGAAGACGCGGTGGTACGGATCGATCACGCCGTCTTCCTCGGTGGCGCCGATCGCGCAGCCGCCGATGAAGTGCGCGGTCAGCGGGATGTTGAACAGCTCACCCCACGTACCGCCGGCCATGCCGTCGATGTGCTTGGCTGCCAACAGGTTCGCCTCGTGACCGGCGGGGATGAACGCCGGGTTGGGCTCGCCGTGCCCCTGCTTGCTGCTGAGTTTGCCGCGCTTGAGGAACGTGGTGATGGAGTTGTCGAGGCTCTGCATCACCAGCAGGATCACGGTTCGCTCGCTCCACCGGTGCACGCTCAGCAGCCTGAGGACCTTCAACGGGTGCTTCACCGCTTCTTTGAGGAACTGCAGCCACCTCGGAGTGCTCGCCGCACCGTCCGTGGCGAGGGTCTGCAGCAGTCCCATGGCGTTGCTGCCCTTGCCGTAACGGACGGGCTCGATGTGCGTGATCTCGTCGGGGTGGATGGAGCTCGTGATCGCGACACCCTTGGTGAAGTCGTTGTCCGGGTCGACCGAGTACCTCGCGGCCCCGATGATCGACTCGGAGTTGGTGCGGGTGAGCTCACCGAGCTTCTTCGAGATCTTGGGCAGGGTGGTCGCCCTGGCCCGGTGCAGGAGCTGCTGCGTGCCCCACGTGCCGGCGGCGAGCACGACCTGGTCGGCGGTGAAGATCTTCTTCGCCCTGCCGCCGGTCGTCTTGGTCTCGATGGTCCACCGGCCGTCGTTCTCGTCGAGCCTGGTGACCGTGGTCAGCGGGTAGACCTGCGCGCCGAGCTTCTCCGCGAGGTAGAGGTAGTTCTTGACCAGCGTGTTCTTGGCGCCCACCCGGCAACCGGACATGCAGCTGCCGCACTCGGTGCACCCGGTGCGCTCCGGCCCGGCACCCCCGAAGTACGGGTCCTCGGCCTTCTTGCCCGGCTCGCCGAAGTACACGCCGACAGGCGTCGGGTGGTAGCTGTCCTCGACGCCCATGTCCTTCGCGACCTTCTGCATGACGACGTCGCTCGGGGTCGTGGTGGGGTTCGTGACGACACCCAGCATGCGGCTCGCCTGGTCGTAGAACGGCTCCAGCTCGTCCTGCCAGTCGGTGATGTGCGCCCACTGCCGGTCCTCGTAGAACGGCTTGAGCGGCCGGTAGAGCGTGTTGGCGTAGACGAGGCTGCCGCCGCCGACTCCCGCCCCGGCCAGCACCATGACGTTGCGGAGGAGGTGGATGCGCTGGATGCCGAAGCACCTGAGCTGCGGCGCCCACAGGTACTTGCGGAGGTTCCAGCTGGTCTTGGCGAACTCGTCGTCGGCGAACCTGCGTCCCGCCTCCAGCACGGCGACGCGGTAGCCCTTCTCGGTCAGGCGGAGCGCGGCAACGCTGCCACCGAACCCGGAGCCGACGATGACGACATCGAAGTTACCGGCGAGTTCACCCATGGACCGGAGAGTAGGCGTTACTTCCGGTAACGCCTAGTCCCCGATCGGTTCAGACGCGGAGGGAGAACTGATGAAGGCAGTCCAGAGGTCGACCGCCTGTTCAAGACTCAGGGCGGCCACCTTCTCCACCGGCACGCCCGCGGTGTGCACGAGTCTTTGCGCCAGCCAGTCCGGGACCGGCTCCCGCACCACGGGCTGCTCGACGATCACGTCTCCCGCGAGCCGGCCGAGCCTGCCGATCACGTCAGCCAGCCTGGCCAGCGTCGAGTCCCGGTCCGCCACCTCGGCGACCCTCGCCGACGCCTCGGCGTAGACCTCGGCGTCCGAACGGGCACCAACGCACCAGACTTCGCACACCTCGACCGCGCCGTCGGCGGCGATCCGGTAGACGATCCGCCAGTGGTTGCGCCCGACCACCAACTTCCGAAAGCCGGTGAGCTCACCACCGAGCGGATGCCCCGCCTGCGGATCGTCGACCAGAATCTGGATCTTCTTGAGCACCTTGGGCACGACATCCGGCCCGAGGCGACGCAGGTCGTCGATCGCCGCGTCGGTGAACAGAACCTCAGTCATCGAGCGCGTCGTCGTCCTTCATCGCCGCCAGCGACTCACGGGTGTGCCCGAAGGCCGCCAGCACATCGTCGAGGGAGGTGCGGCGGCCGGAATCGGCGGCCGAACGCGCCAGCACGAGCGCCAGATCCCTCAGGTCAGCGGCCGCTTCGTCGATCTCGGACAGGCGGCTCATGGGGACGACTGCGGCGACCGGACGACTGTGCCTGGTGACAACCACCGGACCGCTTTGCTCGGCGTCGGCGACCAGACCGGCGACACCACGCTTTGTGGCCTCGGTGACGGTCAGCTCACGAGCCTCGTGAAGAGCAGCCATGCAGAAAACTATACAGAAAAAGTGCACAGATGACAGAGGGCCCGCCGGACCTACAGGACCAGGCCCTCGATGACCCACACCATGAAGGCGACGGCCAGCGCGGTGATCACCAGGCCGCCGCAGATGAACAGGGCCAGGACCTTCCAGCCGATGCCGTTCTCCTCGGGTGCGTCCTCGACGTCCTGGACCTCGGCGTCCGTGTCGATCGTGTCCAGATCCGTGCTGTTGTCACTGTTGCCGCCGAACAGGATGTCCAAGTCCATGCCTTTCAGGACGCGTGAGTGGCGGGGCCGGTTGCAAGATCAGCTTTGGGCCCAGGCCGCCACCGGGAGGCTCAGGTAGATGCCGATGTCGTTCAGCCCTGTCGCTTCCGCGACCGCCGCGCACAGTCCGTCGACGCGGTCCTGACGGTTGGCGGCGCGGCTCTCGAACCACTTGGAGCGGATCTCGATCACCACGTCCACGCCGTCCGAGTCGAACGGGCCGCGGGCGCGGAAGCGCAGTTCCACGTCACCGGGCTGGAGGTTGCCGTCGTAGGGCTCCTCTGGGCACTCCACGGCCACCGACACCGCGTGCGGGAGCATCGCGGCGAGTTCCTTCAGCGCTTTGTGGGGGACGTGAGGTGCGTAGGTGATCTCGACGAGCGGCACGGTTCCAGCAAAGCAGAAGGGTGCGCCCCGGCTGGAGCGCACCCTTCTGGATGATCGAGTTCAGCCGCGGATCGTAAGGCCGACCTTCTGGAACTCCTTGAGGTCGGAGTAGCCGGTCTTGGCCATGGCCCGCTTGAGCGCGCCGAACAGGTTCGTCACGCCGCGCGGGTCGGAGGACGGGCCGAACAGCAGCTTGCGCAGGTCGAGCTCCTGGTCCACGGCCTCCGCGACCAGGCTGCGCGGCACCGACGGGTGCGCGGACGAGGCGGTCCAGTACAGGCCCTGGCCGGGCGCCTCGGTCGCGGCGGCGAGGGGCTCGCCCAGCATCACGGCGTCGGCACCGCAGGCGATGGACTTCGCCACGTCGCCAGAGGTCGTGATCCCGCCGTCCGCGATGACGTGCACGTAGCGGCCGCCGGTCTCGTCGAGGTAGTCGCGGCGGGCGGCCGCGGCGTCGGCGATCGCGGTGGCCATCGGCACGCCGATGCCCAGCACGGAGTCGGTGGTGGTGACGCCCGGCGTGTAGCCGTAGCCGACGATCACGCCCGCCGCGCCGGTGCGCATCAGGTGCATGGCCGTGCGGTAGTCGCCGACACCACCGGCGATCACCGGGATGTCGAGGTCCGCGATGAACGACTTCAGGTTCAGCGGCTCACCGTCGCGCGACACGTGCTCGGCCGAGATGATCGTGCCCTGCACGACCAGGATCTCGACGCCGGCGGCCAGCAGGTCCGGGGTCAGCTCCGCGGCGCGCTGCGGGCTGACGCGGACCGCGACGGTGACGCCCGACTCGCGGATCTGCTTGATCGCCTCGGCGACCAGGTCCATCCGCAGCGGGGCGGCGTGCAGCTCCTGCAGCACCTTCACGGCCGCGGCCGGGTCGTCGCTGTCCTCCGTGGCCTGCACCAGGCGGAACAGCGCCTCGTCGACGTCGCCGTGCCGCGCCCAGAGGCCCTCGGCGTTGAGCACTCCGAGACCGCCCAGCTCGCCGACCGCGACCGCGACGCCCGGCGACACGATCGCGTCGGTCGGGTGGGTGATCAGCGGGATGTCGAAGCGGTAGGCATCGATCTGCCACGTCGTCGAGACGTCCTTCGACGACCTCGTGCGACGGGACGGGATGATCTCGATGTCGTCCAGCTCGTAGGCCCGCCTCGCGGTCCGGCCCATGCCGATCTCGACCAGATCGCGCACCTGTGGTTCCTCTCCTTCGTCCGGGGGTCTGGGGGCCGCCCCCAGCAAAGACACTGCGAGCGACGCGGTCCGCGCTTTCCGCGGACACACTTCCCCCGAGCGAGCCCGAACACCCTAACGGGTGGTGTAGTTCGGGGCTTCGACGGTCATCGTGATGTCGTGCGGGTGGCTTTCCTTCAGGCCCGCCGCGGTGATGCGCACGAGCTGCTGGTTCTGCAGCTCGGCGATCGTGCGGGAACCCGTGTAGCCCATCGCCGCGCGCAGGCCGCCGTTGAGCTGGTGCACGACCTGGGACAGCGGCCCGCGGAACGGCGTGCGGCCCTCGATGCCCTCGGGGACGAGCTTGTCCTCGTTGAGGACGTCGTCCTGGAAGTAGCGGTCCTTCGAGAACGACTTGTTCTCGCCGCGGGACTGCATCGCCGCCAGCGAGCCCATGCCGCGGTAGGTCTTGAACTGCTTGCCGTTGACCAGGATCAGGTCGCCGGGCGCCTCGGTCGTGCCCGCGAGCAGCGAGCCGAGCATCACGGCGGACGCGCCGGCCGCGATGGCCTTGGCGATGTCGCCGGAGTACTGGATGCCACCGTCACCGATCACCGGCACACCGGCGGGGCGGCAGGCGAGCGAGGCCTCGTAGATCGCGGAGATCTGCGGCACGCCGACACCCGCGACGACGCGCGTGGTGCAGATCGAGCCGGGCCCGACACCGACCTTGACGCCGTCCGCGCCCGCGTCGACCAGCGCCTGGGCACCGGACCGCGTCGCGATGTTGCCGCCCACGACGTCGACGGAGTCGCCGAGCTCCTTCTTGATGCGGGCGACCATCTCCAGCACGCCGCGCGAGTGGCCGTGCGCCGTGTCGACCATCAGCACGTCCACACCGGCGTCGGCGAGCGTCATGGCGCGCACGAAGGAGTCCTCGCCCACACCGACGGCGGCGGCGCACAGCAGGCGGCCGTCCGGGTCCTTGGTGGCGTTCGGGTACTGCTCGGTCTTGACGAAGTCCTTGACCGTGATCAGGCCCTGCAGCTTGCCGTCACCGTCGACGATCGGCAGCTTCTCGACCTTGTGACGGCGCAGCAGCCCCAGCGCGGCGTCGGCCGACACGCCGACCTGCGCGGTGACCAGCGGTCCGTTGGTCATGACCTCGCTGACGCGCTTGGTGTGGTCGAGCTCGAACCGCATGTCGCGGTTCGTGATGATGCCCACCAGCTTGTTGTTCGCGTCGGTGACCGGCACACCGGAGATGCGGTAGCGGGCGCACAGCGCGTCGACCTGAGCCAGCGTGTCGTCCGGCGAGCACGTGACCGGGTCGGTGACCATGCCGGCCTCGGACCGCTTGACGGTCTCCGCCTGCCGGGCCTGGTCCTCGACGCTCAGGTTGCGGTGCAGCACGCCGATGCCGCCCTGACGCGCCATCGAGATCGCCATCCGACCCTCGGTGACCGTGTCCATCGCGGCGCTGGCCAGCGGAATCTTGAGGGTGATGTTGCGCGAGATCCTGGTGCTCGTGTCGACGCCGCTGGGAACGACGTCGGACTCGGCCGGCAGCAGGAGCACGTCGTCGAAGGTCAGTCCCAGCATGGCGAACTTGCTCGGGACTCCGTCAGCGTTGAGCTCGCTGGTCATAGCGGGTGACATGCCTTCCGTCGTGCGGTCTGCCCCTCTGCCCGCGGGTCAGGTTTCCGCAGGCGGAGGCGGTGCTGCCCATGGTATCTGGACGCCCGTGGGGGTACGGCGGGTACCGTGCGGGGTCGTGCCGCACGACGCGTTGCCACCAGACCCCTTCGAGGGCGACCCCGAGGACCCCGCGCTCACTCTCGGGGAGCCGGACCACGACCATCCCCCGATGGACGAAGACGAACGAGCGGAGCTGGTCAGCGATCTGAGCGACCTCGCCGTCTACCAAGCCCTGCTGGAACACCGCGGGGTGCGCGGCATCGTCGTCGACTGCGGCGAGTGCCAGGAACCCCACTACCACGACTGGGCGCTGTTACGAGCCTCACTCGAACAGCTGCTCGCCGACGGCCGCATGCGCCCGCACGAACCCGCCTTCGACCCGGACCCCGGCGCTTACGTGAGCTGGGAATACTGCCGCGGCTACGCGGACGGCGTGACGGCCACGGAGTCGGCGCGCTGACGCCCCTGGCCTTCGAGTGATGCTGCGCACCCGCCGGGAAGCGCCCGGCGGGTGTGAACGCCAGGGGCGAGCAGCCCGATCACATTCCACCTGACGTGTGACCACCAAATGCGTGTGAACGGCCCCTGACCTCGAAAGATCAGGGGCCGTTCACACTGCGTCTCAGTTGGGGTCTCAGTTGGACCCGGTCTGCCCGGCACTCTCTCCGGTAGCTCCGGCGGAACCAGGCGTCTCCCCGGTGCCAGTGGCGGGCGGAGGCGGCGGCGGAGGCGGCTCGCCGTTCGACGTCGGTGGCGGCGGGGTCGCCGACGAGGTCGACGGGGTCGGCTGCGTCGTGACCGGCGGCTCGCTCGACGGCGGCGCGGACGAGGTTGAGGGCTGCGTGGGCTGCGTCGGCTGGGTGACCGGAGGCGTCGTCACGGGCGGCGCGGTGGTCGAGGTGTTGGTGTCGAGCTCCTTTTCGAGCTCCTTGTGCTTTTCCTCGAGCTGGGCCTTGCCGTCGTCGGTCGAGACCGACTCCAGGCTGGCCTCCACCTTGTCGAGCTTCTCGCGGGCCTCGTTGACCTTGCCTTCGCGCAGCGCGAGGCGGGCCGAGTCGAGGTCGCTGCGCACGATTGCCGCGGCTTCGATCGACTTCGCGTGCTCGGAGTAGAGCACTCGGGTGAGGCCCCAGAGGGCGTCGCCGGGCTGGGCGTCGCGGGCCACCAGGCTCACGCCGGTGAAGGCGATGGCCAGTACCGCGGCGGCGCTTGCCAGGGGGATCAGGTAGCGGTGCCTGCTCACCGGCTGCGGGCGGGCAGCCTGGATCGTGACGATGGCGGTCTCGGTGTCGACCAGCTCGCCGAAGGGCGCGGTCTCCACCTCGTTGCGCCATGCGAGCAGCAACGCGTTCAGCTCGTCGTCGACCAGGGAGCCGGCCGCACCCGGCGTTGCCGCCCCCAGTGCGTCGAGCAGCCTGTCATCGGCCTGTACAGCCGAAAGATCGTCTGCGACGGGTTCGTGCGGGGTTCTATCGTCCTGTCCGCGCACTTGCTCGTCGTCCTTTCCATGCTCGTCGGCCACTCAGACCACCTCCTCCGCTGCCAGCGACTTGCGGAGCCGAGCCAGCGCACGGTGTTGCGCCACCCGGACCGCACCCGGCGTCGAACCGACCGCCTCGGCAGTTTCCTCGGCGGATAGTCCGACCACCACCCTCAACAGCAGGATCTCCCGCTGCTTCTCCGGCAGGACGCGCAGTAGTACAGCCATCCGATCGGAGAGCTCGCCCTGCATCGCCCGCTGTTCCGGACCAGCTTCGGTCTCCGGCGCGTCGGGAACTTCGGGAACGGGCTCTGAGCGGTTCCTGGCGGCAGACCGATGTGAATCGGCGACCTTGTGTGCCGCGATCCCGTATACGAACGCGAGGAAGGGCCGACCCTGATCGCGGTAGCTGGGCAATGCCGTGAGCACCGCGAGACACACCTCCTGGGCCACATCGTCCGCCGAAGCGAAGCTTCGTTCCTGCCTGCCAACTCTGGCGCGGCAGTACCGCACCACAAGAGGACGAATGGAGGCCAGCAGGCGTTCGATCGCCTGGCGGTCGCCGTCGACGGCCGCGCCCACTTCGGCGTCCAGTCCGTCCCCCAAGTTGGTCATCGCAGACAACAGCCCTGGTGTTACTTGTTGGCGTACCGACATGAAACAGCACGAGTCACTCACGGCGACTCGTTGCAGCAGTACTCACCGTACCGGTCTTAGCGCCTTCTGTTCATCAGTGGGGTATGGACACCCCGCGTGACCAGCAGACACGCCGAACGACTCCAGCCCGGCGACATTGTCACCGGGCTGGGCTAAATGCGCGACCCGAAAGCTCAGCCAATACCGCTGGTGAGCCGTCTCACGCCACCGGCCCCGCGTCCCCACATGCGGCATATGAGGACGCGGGGCCGGTGCGGCGAAGAGCTACTGGACGAGGCCTCGCCGGAAGCCGTGCGCGACCGCCTGAGCGCGGTCACGAACACCGAGCTTGCGGAAGAGACGACGGGCGTGCGTCTTGACCGTGTCCTCCGACAGGTAGAGCTCGCGGCCGATCTGGCCGTTGCTCTTGCCCTGGCTCATGCCTCGCAGCACCTGGAGCTCGCGCTCCGTGAGCTGCACGCCGGGGTCGGAGGGCTGGCGCGGCGCCGGCACCGAGGTGCTGGCGAGCGTGTGCGCGAGGGCTGCCACAAGCTCGGGACGCGACGCGTCCCACCTCAGGTAGCCGCGGGCGCCACCGGCGATCGCGGCGGCGATGCTGCCGGCGTCGTCAGGTGCTCCGAACACGATGACGTTTGCCTGCGGATTGGCGGAGACGAGTCGCCTTGTTGCTTCCACCCCGGTTGGGACGGCGCGCTGGGTTCCCACCAGAACGACGTCAACCGGCTGCCTGGAAAAGCGAGCCAACAACTCGTCACCGTGCGCTACGCAGTCGATGCGGCTAACCCCGGGGACAGCCGACATCACGCGGGTGAGACCCTCCCGCACACTGCGCCGGTCGTCGCAAATAAGGACCGTGGTCACGGGGACTCCTTCCTGCAGCCGAGTGACGTTCCATCTCCCCTATCGGACGCTCGCGGCCCAACCTTGACACGATCCGGTGCTTAATCCGTCAAGAAGTTCATCTGAGGGTCTGCGTTCGGGGGTTCCCCGGAACGGAGCAGCCCACTCGGCACCCACGGGGAATCAAGGGCGACCTGACGGCTGACGGGATCAGCTCTGCGTAACACGCAGCTCAGAGCCTCCGTCGCCCGGTCGATGGCGACTGCGCCCACCGTGGGGGCATGGCCCACCAGGACAAGAGCGCTCGGCCAGATCAACGGATGAAGCCCTCTCGTGGCACTGTGATTTAGCTCACACTCGACTAGTTCAACGCCTCTTGTCGACCCGTCGGGTGTCCCCCACACGACCAACGCGGTGCCGAGAACCAGTGCCGACTTGAGCTCGTGCCGGAGGGCGTTTCTGCTCGTCGCTACGCCGTACGCCTCCTCGGCGGGCGCCACCGCGGCGTGCGCCTGACCGGACGCGAGCTCGATCTCGGCGGCCACCCAGCCCCGCCGGACCCGGCTCCTCCACGAACCCGTCCGGACCAGAGCGAGCAACCGGCGGGCTTCAGCGAGCCGGCCTGCCCCGAGCGAGTCGGCCGCGAGACCGAGCAGAGCGTCCGTTCGGGCACCGTCCGCGTCGACACCGTCCGGATCGCCCCCACCGGTCGACCGAACGCGCGCGAGAGCGGCTCCATCGAGTGGGCGAGCGAGGTGATGCGCCCCGAGCTGACGGTGGTGCGACGCGCGCGTCGAGAGAGAAAGGGACGCGATCACCGGGTCGGGGTCGTGACGGAGCGCATCCAGCACGGTGGCCGCCGCCGCGTAGTGCCCCTGGCCACCGAGCACCACGGCAGCGAGCCATCGAACGCGGGAGTTGGCGGACGAGAGGGCGGACCAGACGTCGCGATCGGGTGAGTCACCGAAGGCGGCTCGGCGCAGCTCCTCTTCCACACCGCAGAGTGTGCCGTCAGGTGACGGCCACCTCGACGGCAGGCACGCTGCCGTCAGGTCACCGCGCTCTCGACGGCGGCCACGGCGTCCGCGAGATCTTCCACGCGTTCGGCGGGTGTGGTGACCACACCGCGCCGCCATCCGGGCCCGCCCACGAACAGCCGCACCTGCTGCCGGGTCCGCGGCAGCGCGGTCAGCACTCCGGGATCGGCGTACCGGGGCAGCTGCGCCCACAACACCACGGCCGACGGCGCGGTCCGGCGCACAGCGGCTGCCAACGCGTCCACGGGCAGCGCGGCCCCGAGCTGCCGCACGACCACACCGCGCTGCGCCAGCTCAGCAGCCAACGGATAGAGAGGAAGGTTGTGCCTCTCCTCTGGCATGCACGCCAGCAGCACGGGCCGATGGTTGCGCCCAAGAGTGACGAGCGGCGTCGCGCGCACGAACGCAGCGAGCACGCACTCGTTCAACAGATGCTCCACCTCGACCCCTGCACCGGACAGCTGCCACCGCGCGGCAACGGCCGTCAGCACCGGGCGCACGACCTCGATCCACGTCGCGATCACGCCGTCGGACGCGAGCGAGTCGGCGAGCATCTCCTGCACCGCGATGGAGTCCATCGCGAGCGCCGCCCTGCCGAGCCCGCGCGCCAATCGAGACGCACCGGCCAATTTCAGGCCACGCCCGCCACCCGTTCGTGCGGCAGGAACCTCGCCGTGCGTCATCGAAGATTTCGAGTCGAGCGCGAAACGGGCCGCCTCGGCCGATGAGGCACCACGAAGAAGAGCGCGCTGCATCAATTCCAGGCGAGCAACATCCCGTGGCCCGTATTTGCGGTGCCGCCCGGTCGTGTGATCGCTCGGCCCGAGCCCGTAGCGGCGGTCCCAGGTGCGAAGGGTGGCGGGAGCCACGCCGAGTCGCCTGGCCACCGCGGCCACTGAGAGAAGGGGCTCACTCGTGTGACCACCGGCAGATCTGCGCTCCGGCTGTGTCATCACGAGAGCCATGTTCCGTTCACCTCATCCGGGCGGCAACTCCGGGCGGTGAGTGATCGAACACGCGTGCCGTCACCCATCAGTTGATTTGGGTCTTCAGCCTCTTGAACAAGTTTTGACGCGGTTCTACGGTGGATCATCGTTAAGCCGAATGGAGCAGTCGTCACGGAGGCGGTCTCGATGGCGGACACCCGAAGGCTTCCTGGTCCCAACGCAGATCTGTGGGATTGGCAGATGCGCGGTTCGTGCCGGGGTATGGACAGCGCGTTCTTCTTCCACCCCGACGGTGAACGGGGCCCGGCGAGAGCGCGGCGGGAAGCTCGCGCCAAGGCCGTCTGCCTCGACTGCCCGGTGCTGGAGATGTGTCGCAGACACGCGCTGGCGGTGCAGGAACCGTACGGAATTTGGGGCGGGCTCTCGGAATCGGAGCGCGACCACATCATCAAGGCCCGCAAGCGCCAATTGGCGATCGTCTAGACGAAAACCGGGTCGGCACCAAACGAAGGTGCCGACCCGGTTTCTCTTTTGAGTTCGAAAAAACTCAGTGGCCGTGCCCGTGCCCGTGGCCGTGGCCCGCAGCGGGAGCCTCGTCCGCCTTCTTCTCGACGATGGCGCTCTCGGTCGTGAGCACCATGCGCGCGATGGAGGCGGCGTTCGCGACAGCCGAGCGGGTGACCTTGACCGGGTCGATGATGCCCTGCTCCAGCAGGTCGCCGAACTCGAGCTTGGCGGCGTTGATGCCGAAGCCCCACTCGCCCTCGCGGACCTTGTTCACCACGACGGCGCCCTCGAGGCCGGCGTTCGCGGCGATCCAGAACAGCGGCGCGGACAGGGCCTTCGCGACCAGCGCGACACCCGTGGCCTCGTCACCGGTCAGGCCCAGGCCGCCGTCCAGCACCTTGGCGGCGTGGACCAGCGCGGAACCACCGCCGGGGACGATGCCCTCCTCGACCGCGGCCTTCGTAGCGGCGACCGCGTCCTCGATGCGGTGCTTGCGCTCCTTGAGCTCGGTCTCGGTGGCGGCGCCGACCTTGATCACGGCGATGCCGCCGGAGAGCTTCGCGAGGCGCTCCTGCAGCTTCTCGCGGTCCCAGTCGGAGTCCGTGGCCTCGATCTCGCGGCGCAGCTGCTCCGCGCGGCCGGCGATGTCGGCCTTGGTGCCGCCGCCGTCCACGATCGTGGTGTCGTCCTTGGTCACGACGACGCGGCGGGCGGAGCCCAGCTGGTCGAGCGTGGTCTCGGACAGCTTCAGGCCGATCTCCGCGGAGATCACCTCGCCGCCGGTGACGACCGCGAGGTCGTCCAGGAACGCCTTGCGGCGGTCACCGAAGAACGGCGCCTTCACGGCGACGACCTTCAGCGTCTTGCGGACGGCGTTGACCACCAGCGTGGACAGGGCCTCGCCCTCGACGTCCTCGGCGATGATCAGCAGCGGCTTGCCGGACTCCGCGACCTTCTCGAGGATCGGGAGGACGTCGGCGAGCGCCGAGATCTTCTCGCGGTGCAGCAGGATGCGGACGTCTTCGTAGACGGCCTCCTGCGCCTCGAGGTCGGTCGAGAAGTGCGTCGACACGTAGCCCTTGTCGAACTGCACACCCTCGGTGATCACGAGCTCGGTCGCGAGCGTGGACGACTCCTCGACGGTGATGACACCGTCCTCGCCAACGCGCTCGATGGCCTCGCCGAGCAGGGCGCCGATCGACTCGTCACGCGAGGAGACGGTGCCGACCTGAGCGATGTTGTCGCGGCCCTTGACCGGGGTGGCCTTGCCCTTGAGCGCGTCCACGACGGCGTCGGCGGCGGCCTGGATGCCACGGCCGAGCGCGGTCGGGTTCGCCCCCGCGGCGATGTTGCGCAGGCCTTCCTTAACGAGGGCCTGCGCCAGCACGGTGGCGGTGGTGGTGCCGTCACCCGCGACGTCGTTGGTCTTGGTGGCGACCGACTTGGCGAGCTGCGCGCCGAGGTTCTCGAACGGGTCGTCCAGCTCGATCTCGCGAGCGATGGTCACACCGTCGTTGGTGACGGTCGGACCGCCGAACTTCTTGTCGAGGACGACGTGGCGCCCGCGCGGCCCAAGGGTGACCTTGACCGTGTCCGCGAGCTTGTTCACGCCGCGCTCGAGCGCCCGACGAGCGTCCTCGTCAAAGCTGATCTGCTTGGGCATTTACCTCAAAGCCTCTCTGGGTAGCGAAACGCCCCGGTAGCCCCGGGGTGGGGCGCCGGGGCGTCAGGCATGTCAGCCGCAGCGTCTTAGTTGACGACGGCCAGCACGTCGCGGGCGGAGAGGATCAAGTACTCCTCGCCGTTGTACTTGACCTCGGTGCCGCCGTACTTCGAGTAGATGACGACGTCGCCGACAGCCACGTCCAGCGGGACGCGGTTGCCCTTGTCGTCGATGCGGCCGGGGCCGACCGCGAGGACCTTGCCCTCCTGGGGCTTCTCCTTCGCGGTGTCCGGGATCACGAGGCCGGAGGCAGTGGTCGTCTCGGCCTCGGAGGCCTGAACGACGATCTTGTCCTCGAGCGGCTTGATGTTCACGCTCACCGGGATGACCTCCACGGGTCGTTGGCAGGTTTCGTTGTTACGGCTCCTGCCACCCCGCCGTCGCGGGGGTCGGGGCGGTGCTGGTGCCGTGCAGTTGGCACTCTACCCATGAGAGTGCCAACGCTTCAACGAGGGCCCCGAACCGCTCACCCATCGGGAGCCGTATTCAGGGCATGCCCACCTTTTCGCGCCGAACGCTGCTGCTCGCAGGCGTGGCGGGAGTCACAGCGTTCACCGCCACCGCGGACGCCAGACCGAGCGACCCTTTCACACTGGGTGTGGCCTCGGGTGACCCGACACCCGACGGGGTGGTCCTGTGGACCCGGCTGGCCGTCGAGCCGCTGGCGGAGGACGGCATGGGTGGCATGCCGAACCGTCCGATCGAGGTGCGGTGGCAGGTCGCCGACGACGAACGGTTCACCCGGATCGTGCAGCAGGGCTCCACCCTCGCTCGACCGGAGGACGGCCACAGCGTCCACCTCGAGCTCACCGGACTGGAACCGGGTCGCGAGTACTTCTACCGCTTCAGGACGCTCAACCACATCTCCCGCACGGGCCGCACGCGCACCGCTCCTCCTCCGGAGGCCTTACAGGTACCGCTGACGATGGCCTTCGCGTCGTGCGCGCAGTACGAGCACGGCTACTTCACGGCGTATCGGAGGCTGGCAGAGGACGAACCCGACCTGGTGCTGCACCTCGGCGACTACACCTACGAGTACGAGGCCGGCATCCACGTCGCGCCGACGGGCAACGTCCGCCACATCGAAGGGCCGACCACCACGACGCTCGCGGGCTACCGCCGACGGCAGGCGCAGTACAAGAGCGATCCCGACCTGCAGGCCGCGCACGCCGCCGCGCCGTGGGCGGTGATCTGGGACGACCACGAGATCGCCAACAACTGGGCCGGACTGCAGCCGGACACACCCCAGGCGGACTTCGCCAAACGCCGCGCGGCGGCGTTCCAGGCCTACTACGAGAACATGCCCGTGCGCAGGTCACCAAGGCTGTACCGGCGGATCCGATGGGGATCGCTCGCCACGTTCCACATGCTCGACACCCGCCAGTACCGGACCGACCAGGCCTGCGGGGACGGGTTGCAGCTCTGCCCGGAACGACTCGCCCCCGAGCGGACGATGCTCGGCGATGACCAGGAAAAGTGGCTGTTCGACGGGTTCCGCGAGTCTGCGGCCCGCTGGGACGTCCTCGGGCAGCAGGTCTTCTTCTCGCAGTACGACTACATCCCCGGCGACGTCGACAAGTTCCTGCTGGACGCGTGGGACGGCTACGTCGCGGACCGGGACCGGGTGGTGGCGGGGTTCGCCGGCGTGCGGAACGCGATCGTGCTCACCGGCGACGTGCACGCGGCGTGGGGCGCGGAGGTCAAGCAGCGCTGGGACGACCCGTCGTCGAAGACGCTCGCGACCGAGCTGGTGACCACGTCGATCACGGCCGGCGGCGACGGTTCCGAGGAGTACCAGGACACGCCGCTGTGGCTCAAGGAGAACCCGCACGTGAAGTACTTCAACAACCGGCGCGGGTACACGCTGACCAGGTTCACGCCCGATGAGCTGCGCACGGACTTCCGCGGGCTGGACCACGTGACGCGGCCGGGCTCGCCCGTCCACACCAAGGCGTCGTTCGCGGTGGAGGACCGAGTCCCGGGGCTCCACAGGCTTTAGGGAAGCGTTCACCTGACAGCCACCCTGGTGGGTGAAGGTCTCACCATGACTCGAGTGACGCGACGCGCACTCCTCATCGGGGGACTTGCGCTCACCACCGTCGGCGCCGGGTCGGGCAGGCTCGCCGACCCGTTCACCTTGGGGGTCGCTTCCGGCGACCCGACCTTCGACAGCGTGGTCCTGTGGACCCGCCTCGCACCCACCCCGCTCGCGGAGGACGGCCTGGGCGGCATGCCGTCCCGCGTCGTCGAGGTGAAGTGGGAGATCGCACTGGACGAGCGGTTCCGGCGCGTCGTCCGGCGCGGCACGGCCCACGCGCGGCCGGAGGAGGGCCACAGCGTCCACGTGGACGTGCGCGGGCTGCTGCCCGGCCGCGAGTACTTCTACCGCTTCTCCGCCGAAGGCCACCTGTCACGGGTGGGCCGGACCAGGACGGCGTTGGCACCGTGGGCGCTGGGCAGCGGGCTCACGATGGCGTTCGCCTCCTGCTCGCAGTTCGAGCACGGCTACTTCACCGCGTACCGCAGGATGGCCGAGGACCAGCCGGACCTGGTGCTGCACCTCGGCGACTACCAGTACGAGTACGCCAAGGGCACGTACGTGGCACCGGGTGGCAACCCGCGCGACCACGAGGGCCCGGAGACCGAGACGCTCGCGAACTACCGGCAGCGGCACGCGCAGTACAAGACCGACCTCGACCTGCAGGAGGCGCACGCCGTGGCGCCGTGGGCCGTGGTGTGGGACGACCACGAGATCGACAACAACTGGGCGGACGAGGTCTACGAGAAGCCGCAGATCCCGCAGCCGAACTTCCTGGCGCGGCGGGCGGCGGCGTTCCAGGCCTACTACGAGAACATGCCGATCAGGAACAAGCCCAACGGCATCGACCTGCAGCTCTACCGGCGCATCCAGTGGGGCGGGCTCGCGAACTTCCACATGCTCGACACCCGGCAGTACCGCGACGACCAGCTCTGCGGTGACGGTTTGAAGGCGTGCCCCGAGCGGCTCAACCCGACGCGCACGATCACCGGTGCCGAGCAGGAGAAGTGGCTGCTCGACGGTCTCAGGCGCTCGCGAGCGCGTTGGGATGTGCTGGGACAGCAGGTGTTCTTCTCGCAGCTCGACTTCGCGCCCGGTGCCGGCGAGACCAACAACATGGACGCGTGGGACGGCTATGCCGCGAACCGCGACCGCGTCGCCGCAGGCTTCGCCCACACGCGCAACACCGTCGTGCTCACGGGCGACGTGCATGCGGCGTGGGCGGCCGAGGTGAAGGAGAGGTGGAACGACCCGACGTCGAGGACCGTTGCCACCGAGCTGGTGTCGACGTCGATCACGTCCGGTGGCGACGGGTCGGAGGAGCGCCCCGAGACACCGGCGATCCTGGCCGAGAACCCGCACGTGAAGTACTTCAACAACCGGCGCGGGTACGTTCGGACCAGGTTCACCGCGCGTGAGGTGCGAGCGGACTTCCGTGCGCTCGACTACGTGCAGAGGCCCGGCGCTCCGGTGACCACGAAGGCGTCGTTCGTGGTGGAGGACCGCAGGCCGGGCCTCAACAGGGTCTGATCAGCCCGACCAGTTGCCCGACACGAACATCAGGTAGAACAGGGTCTGTGTGGTCAGACCCAGGTACATCACCGCGTAGACCACGGACTTCAACGCGGGGACGCGCTGGCCGAGCAGCACCAGCGCCAGGTAGATGCCGAAGCACGGCAGCAGGTAGCGGTGCACCGAGACCAGGTTGCCGTTCAGCGTGAGCATGATCAGCGACGCGACGCCGTAGAGGCCCACGGGCACCAGGTCGCCCCTGCGCTGCGCCAGCAGGTAGATCGAGCCGGCGATCAGCAGGACGATGCCGGCCAGCGGTACCACGTGGTTGGTGAGGTTCCACGTGTTCAGGTCGGCCGGCTTCGTCAGGGTGTTGACGCTCATCAGCAGCTCGTTCCAGAGCGTGCCGAAGATGTTCGGCGTGAACTGGTGGTACGACCAGGCCGGGGCCTTCTCGTACGCCGACGTCATGCCGAGCGGATCGCCGACCAGAATTTTCAGGTACAGCGCGAAGCCGAGAAAGCCCACGGCGCTCGCGGGGAACCACAGCAGGTGCCACGACAGCAGGCCGCGGAACTTCCAGTCCTTGCTGCGCCAGAACTCCAGGAAGCACAGGCCCACGAACAGGACGGCGGTGATCCGCACACCGGTCAGCGGCATCAGGCACAGGCCCATGAAGACCCACTGGCGGCGCAGCGCGAAGAGGTACGCCCAGAAGCCGAGCGCGATGAACACGGCCTCGCTGTAGAACGCGTGCAGGAAGTACGCCGACGGCCACGTCAGCATCGCCATCACGACGAGCCACGGCGCGCGCTCGCCGGTCAGGAAGGTCCTGGCGATCTTGAGCAGCGCCACCGCGCCGAGCCACGTGGCGACAGTGTTGACGATGATGCCCGCGGCCAGCGTGCCGATCTTGCCGAGGAACACCATCTTCACGAGCCACACGACGGCCGGGAAGGCGGGGTAGAACGCCTGTGAGGTCGGGACGTTCTGGTAGGCCGTGCCCTCGGCGATGCCGGTGAAGTTCTCGGCGTCCCAGCGATGCGTGTGCGAGAGCAGCGTGTCGACCGTGCGTGACGAGACCGGCGTGCCCTCGAAGATCGGCAGCAGCGGCTCGAGCACCCGCCCGAGCACGGTCATGAAAATCTGCCAGGCGAACACCAGCAGGAAGACCTTCGCGAAGTCACCCGTCAGTGCGGTCTTCCACCGGGGAACTGGTCTGTGCGCCTCCTCGGCGACGACCTCCGGCTCACGGATCGCGGTGTCAGTCATGAACGGGTTCCTTTGCAAGCTCTTCGGCAGGGCGGAACACGAGCTTGCTGTAGAGCACGTAGTTCCAGACGAGGGCGACGCAGATGCCCGCGAACTTGGGCACCGCGATGGCGAGCGTCTCCGGCAGACCGGCGAACGCGTCGCGCGTGAGCAGGATGACCAGCGGTTGGATGACCCACAGGCCGATGCCCGTGACCAGCACGAACAGCACGACCTGGCGGGCCACGCCGCCGCCCGCCGCGCGGAACGTGAAGCTGCGGTTGAGGGTGAAGCTGAGCGCCATGCCCATCGTGGTCGAGATCAGGTTCGCGATCACGAGAGGCGTGCCGAGCGCGAACAGCACCGTGTAACCGACCAGGTCGACGAGGGTGTTGCCCACACCGACCAGGCCGAAGCGCAGCTGCTGGGCACTCAGCAGCTTCTTCACGACGCGAGGACCCTGGCGTCGTTCGGCACGTTCGTCCCGGTGCGCACCGACGCCACGCTGTAGAGCGGGCGAGCCTGCACCTCGGTGTAGATGCGGCCGACGTAGCTGCCGAGCACGCCGAGCATGATCAGCTGGATGCCGCCGAGGAAGAACACCGCGCTGGTGATGAACGCCCAACCGGGAACGGCGGTGTCCGGCAGGAACAGCTTCACGCCGACGACGTAGCAGATACCGACGAACGCGAGGAACGAGATGAAGTAGCCGACCTTCGAGATCAGCTTCAGCGGGGCCGCGGAGAAGCCGACGATGCCGTCCGCCGCGAACCGCAGCATCTTGCGCAGCGGGTAGCCGGTGACGCCCGCGTGGCGCTTGTCGCGGTCGAACTGGACGGCGGTCTGACGGAACCCGATGAAGCTCACCAGGCCGCGCAGGAACCTGTTGTGCTCGCGGAACTTGCGCAGCTCCTCGACGACCTTGCGGTCGATCAGGCGGAAGTCGCCGGTGTTCTCCGGGATGTCGATCTCGGCGACCTTGCGCAGGAACCAGTAGAACGCCCGCGCGGTGGCCTTCTTGAACGCCGTGTCCTGGCGCGAGCGGCGCTGGGCGTAGACGACGTCGTAGCCCTGCTCCCACTTCTCGACGAGCTCGAGGCTCACCGAGGGCGGGTCCTGCATGTCGCTGTCCATGATGATCACGGCGTCGGCGTCCGCGAGGTCGAGCCCCGCGGTCACGGCGAGCTGGTGGCCGAAGTTGCGCGACAGGTCGATGACGGTGACCCGGTCGTCGGCGTCCGCTACGGCGTTGAGCAGCGCGAGCGAGTCGTCGCGGCTGCCGTCGTTGACGTAGATGAAGTTGACCCGGTACCGGTCTTCCAGCGGCTTCACGACTTCGGAAACCGTCTTGTGCAGCAGATCGATGTTCCCGGCCTCGTTGTAGATCGGGAACAGGTACGTGATCGTGCGCATGGGTTCAGCGCTCACCGCTTACTCCAGTGTCAGGTCCGCCCCAGGAATGGGGTCAGAGTATCTGCACGGTCCCAACAGGCAGACCCGGCGTCGTCGACAGGTCCATCGGCGACGGCTTGGCACCGGCGGCGACCAGGTGAGCGCCGAGTGCGGCGATCATCGCGCCGTTGTCGGTGCACAGCCTGGGCCTCGGCACGCGCAGTTCGATGCCGGCCTCGGCGCAACGCTCGGCGGCCAGGCCGCTCAGGCGCGAGTTCGCCGCGACACCGCCGGAGATGACCAGCGTGTCGACCTTGAGATCCTTCGCCGCGCGGATCGCCTTGGCGGTCAGCACGTCCGCGACCGCCTCCTGGAACGACGCGGCGACGTCGGCCAGCGGGATCTCCTCACCGGCACGTTCCGCGCGCTCGACCCAGCGGGCGACCGAGGTCTTCAAGCCGGAGAACGAGAAGTCGTACTTCGCGTCGCGCGGGCCGGTGAGGCCGCGCGGGAACGCGATCGCGCACCCGTTGCCCTGCTTGGCGAGCTTGTCGATGGGCGGGCCACCGGGGTAGGGCAGGTCGAGCAGCCTCGCGACCTTGTCGTACGCCTCACCTGCGGCGTCGTCCACCGTGGACCCGATCTCGGTGATCGAGTTCGCCAGGCCACCCTCGACGAGCAGCAGCTGGGAGTGGCCACCGGAGACGAGCAGCGCGAGGCAGCGGTTCGGCAGCGCGCCGTGCTGCAGCGTGTCCGCGGCGACGTGGCCGGCGAGGTGGTTCACGCCGTAGAGCGGCTTGTCGAGCGCGGCGGCGTAGGCCTTCGCGGCGGACACGCCGACCAGCAGCGCGCCGGCAAGGCCAGGACCGGCGGTGACGGCGATGGAGTGGATCTGGGAGAGCTCGGCACCGGACGCGTCCAGCGCGCGGCGCATGGTCGGCACCATGGCTTCGAGGTGGGCGCGGGAAGCGACCTCCGGCACGACGCCGCCGAAGCGGGCGTGCTCCTCGACGCTGGAGGCGACCTCGTCGGCGAGCAGTTCGAGCGAGCCGTCCTCGCCGAGGCGGACGATGCCGACGCCCGTCTCGTCGCACGAGCTCTCGATGCCCAGAATCAAGCGATCAGACACTGTGAGCAGGCCTTCCCATCGTGTACGCGTCGGCACCCGACGGCTGGTAGTAGCGGCGGCGCACGCCGAGGTGCTCGAAGCCGTGCGCCAGGTACATGGCGATCGCGGGCTCGTTGTCCGTGCGGACCTCGAGGTAGACCGGGACGCCGATCTCGTCCACGCGGGCGAGGAGGTCGTTCAGGAGCTTCTTGCCGACGCCCCTGCCCTGCCAGTGCTTGATCACCGCGATCGTGTGCACGCTGGCCTCGTGCTCCGAGGCGGCGAGCCCCGCGTAGCCGATGAGCTCATCGCCCGCGTACGCGCCGATGTAGTAGTTGCCGTTGTCGAGCTCGCTGTGGAACGCGTTCTCGCTCCACGGGTCCTCGCCGGGGAACAACTGCAGCTCGATCTCGTGGCACCTCGGCACGTCGGCGTGCCGCAGCGGCGCGAGCGTGACGGTGCCGGTGGTCATGCCCTGGTCACCCGCTTGCGTCCGGTGGGCTCGACCGCGTCCGGGCGGCGCAGGTAGAGCGGGGTGAGCGCGGCAGGACGGGCCTTCGCGAGCACCTCGGCGGCCGCGGCGGCGACCAGGCCCTCCGGCGTGGGGTGCTTGGCCCCGAGCAGCTCCAGGCCGAGGATCTCCTGGTAGATCTCCGCACCCTCACCGGTGGCGTGGTGCACGCCCAGCGCCGGCAGCTTTTCCGCCAGGTCCTGCGGGCGCTCGACGTGCGGGCCGTCGGTGCGGCGGCCAGCGGCGTCGTAGGCGGCCCAGTAGAGCTCCTTGCGCCGGGCGTCGGTCGCGACGAGCAGCGGGTGGCCGCTGGCGGCGTCCCTGGCGATGGCGTCCGTGGTGGCGACCGGGTAGACCGGGCGGTTGAGCGCCTGGCCGAGCGCGGCGGCGGTGGCGAGGCCGACCCGCAGGCCGGTGAAAGGGCCGGGACCTGCGCCGACGACGATGGCGTCGAGGTCGGCGAACGTGTGGCCGGCCTCTTCGAGCGAGTCGCTGATGTGCGGGGTGAGCAGCTCACCGTGCGCCTTGGCGTTGAGCGTCACCCGCTTCGCCAGCAGGCGCGGCGGGGAATCGGGTGCGAGTTCGACCACACCGGCGGTGACTGCGGGGGTGGCCGTGTCGACGGCGAGCACTAGCACGATTGTCCAGAGTAGTACGAGGTCGTGTCGGCCATCCGGTCGCCTCTTGCTGTCAACCGCCGAAGGCGATTCGGCGGCAAGCGGCGGCCGGATGGCCGGCTTCCCGACGACCTCGTCGCCATCTGCGCAGCAGGGGCAATCGAACACCGTGGTCGAAGCCACACTTCCGATGCGTCCTCGAGGCACGGGCACCACCCTGGATCCATGTTCGCTGAACCGAGTGACCGCGAAGCTCTCCGCTTCGGTGAGAAGTCCCTGACCCACGCCGAGCTGCACCGGGCCGCGGGCACTCTGGCGGAGCGGCTGAAGGGCAACAGCCGCGTCGCCGTGTGGGCGACTTCGACGCTCGAAACCTGCGTCTCGGTGGTCGCAGGGCTGCTCGCGGGCGTCGCGATCGTGCCGCTCAAGGGCGTGGTGCTGCCCCGCAGGGCGCTGACCTCGAACATCGACGCGCTCGCCGAGGCGTGGCAGTGGACCGGCGACGACGTGCTGGTGCACGGGTTGCCGCTGTTCCACGTGCACGGCCTGGGCATCGGCATCCTCGGCGCGCTCCGGCTGGGCGGCTCGGTGCGGCACGTGAGGTTCTCTCCCGCCGCCATCGGCCACGAGCTCGCGACCGGCGCCACGATGATGTTCGGCGTCCCGACGATGTACCACCGGATCGCCGAGGCGGTGGAGCAGGACACCGCGCTGGCGGACCGGTTCCGGCGAGCACGGCTGCTCGTCTCGGGTTCGGCGGCGCTGCCGGCGAGCGACCACGAGCGGATCGCCAAGGCCACCGGGCAGGGCATCGTCGAGCGGTACGGGATGAGCGAGACGCTGATGAACGTCAGCGTGCGGTTCGACGGCGATCGCCGTCCGGGCGCGGTCGGCCTGCCCGTGGACGGCGTCGAGGTGCGGGTCGTCGACGAGCAGGGGGACGACGTCGGCATCGGCGCCATCGGCGAGATCGAGGTGCGCGGGCCGAACCTGTTCCTGGAGTACCTCAACCGGCCGGACGTGACCGAGGCTGCGTTCCGCGACGGGTGGTTCAAGACCGGCGACATGGCGGCCCGCGACCCCGACGGTTACCTCAGGATCGTCGGGCGGCGGGCCACCGACCTGATCAAGAGCGGCGGCTACAAGATCGGCGCAGGGGAGATCGAGAACGCCCTGCTGGAGCACCCGGCGGTGGCCGAGGTGGCGGTGACCGGCGAGCCGGACGACGACCTCGGCGAGCGGATCGTGGCCTGGGTGGTGCCGTCTGGCGAGGCGCCGGCACCGTCGGTGCTGAGCGACCACGTGGCGAGGCTGCTGTCGCCGCACAAGAGGCCACGGGTCGTGCGTTACCTCGATGCCCTGCCGCGCAACGAGATGGGCAAGGTGCTCAAGCGCGAGCTGTCCTGACTGGACAGCCAGGCGTTGTCGGCGATGCCGACCTCACACAGGCAGGGTGCGAGCCGTCCAGTCGCCGTGCGGGATCAGCTGGGCCGTGCGAACGTCGTCGGCTCCGCGCTCGAGGCGGATGAGCAGATGATCTTCACTCAGGCGTTCCGCGACGCCCTCGCCCCACTCGACCGCCACCACGGCGTCGACCAGGTCCGTGTCCAGATCAAGATCGTCCAGCTCGTCCAGGTGACCCCCGAGCCGGTAGGCGTCGACGTGCACCAGCGGCACACCCCTGCCATCCTCGGCCGGCTCGTGGACGCGGGCGATGACGAACGTCGGCGACGACACGCGGCCCTGCACACCGAGGCCGCGCGCGAGCCCGCGCACCAGTGCCGTCTTGCCTGCACCCAACGGCCCGGCGAGCAGCAGCAGGTCGCCCGCCCGCACGACTTCACCCAGCTTGCGGCCGAACTCCTCGGTGTCCTCCACCAGGGGCAGTTCGACGGTCTTCACGCTCGGCGCCACCACTTCTTCCGACTCTCTCCGCGATCGGCCGCGCAGCGTTCGACGAGCGCGACCAGGTGGTCGTTGACGAGATCAGCCTGCTCCATCATCACCATGTGCCCGGCACCGGGGGCCCTGACGAGCGTGGCGTGCGGCATCTCCTCCGCCATCCGCTCGGCGTGCGAGAAGGGCGTGAGCTTGTCCGCGTCACCGCTCACGATCAGCACCTCGCAGTGCCGCAGCCCGGCGAGCGCCCGGTAGCGGTCGTGCGTGCCGAGGGTCTCCAGGAACTCGGTGAGCACCTTCACCGTCGTCCCGTTGATCATCTGCTCCATCAGGTCCACAAGGGACGGTGCCACCTTGCGGTCACCGAACGCCAACGCCCGGATGCCGCTCCACGTCAGGGTTTTCGCGCCACGGCGCACCCACTCTACGAGGGCCGGTTGCAAACCGGCGAGCCGTCCGATGCCGAGCGTCACCGGGTTGTACCGCGACAGCACGGACTTCGGCAGTCCCGCACCACCGACCGCGCCCGCAGCCGTGCCGATCAACGCGACACCGCGCACCCGTTCGGCGAAGAGGTCCGGCTGCTTCTCGGCCAGCGCCATGATCGTCATGCCGCCCATGGAGTGGCCCACGAGCACGAGCGGTCCCTCCGGCACGACCGAGCGGATCACCGCGTCGAGGTCGTGCGCGAGCTGCTCGATGGTGCTGGCCTCGGCGGCAGAACGGCCGGACCGGCCGTGGCTGCGCTGGTCGTAGATCACCTGGTGCACCCGCGGGTCGATCAGTTCCGCGAGGTCACGGCGCTGGAAGTGCCAGCAGCGGCGGTCCAGCGCGAAGCCGTGCACGAGCACGACGGTGATGTCGGCCTCGCCACCGTCGGCGGGGTCGACCTCCTCGACGGAGATCGGCACGCCGTCGTCCGCGGCCACGGTCGACTCGCGATCGGGCAGCAGCTGTCCTAACGGCTCGTCGGCGAGGCTGTCGGTGGCGGTCTTGCGCTGGTGCGACACCTTCGCGGTCTGCGCGACGGCAGCACCCGCGACGGCGGCGCCGAGCGCACCACCGACCCACCCGACGACCTTCCACACCGGCTTCACGTGTAGATCCTCCGCACCCGCGGCCGGTACATCCCGCAGACGATCTCGTAGTCGATCGTCCCGGTCAGCTCCGCCCACTCCGTCGCCGTCGGCTCCCCCCGGCGCCCGTCGCCGAACAGGACAACTTCCGCACCCTCGCGGACCTCGTCGTTCCCGCAGTCCACGACGATCTGGTCCATGCAGACACGCCCGGCCACCGGGCGGCGCTTCCCGTCCAGAAGCACCTCCATCCGGCCGGAGAGCACCCGCGGGACACCGTCCGCATACCCGGCCGGCACCAGTGCCAGCGTCGTGTCCTCCTGCGCGGTCCATGTCATCCCGTAGGAGACCGACTCGCCGGCGGGGATACGTTTCGTGAGGGCGACGTACGACCGGTAGCTCATGACCGGACGCAGGTCGTGGTCGGTCGGTACCGGGTTCAGCCCGTAGATCGCGATGCCGGGCCGCACCATGTCGAAGTGCAGATCGGGCCTGGTCAGCAGGGCCGCGGAGTTGGCGATGTGCCGCTTCGGATCGAGACCGTGGGCCTTCGCCACCTCGTAGGCGTCGTCGAACCGCTTGGCCTGCAGGTCGACCGACGGATGACCGATTTCGTCAGCGCACGCGAGGTGCGACCAGATGGCGACGACCTCGTGCTTCCTGGCCTGTTCCACCAGCTCCGGCCAGTCGTGCGGCTGGCAGCCGTTGCGGCTCAGACCCGTGTCGATCTTGAGGTGGATCCGGGGCCGGGCGTCGGCTTCCTCCGCGGCCTGTTCGACGCGGCGCAGGTCGGTCAGGGACGCGACGGACAGGTCGACGTCGGCCGCGATGCCGGCGGCCAGGTCCTCGTCCGGTGCGTCGAGCCAGGCCAGGATCGGTGCCCGGATGCCGGCGGCTCTGAGCGCGAGAGCTTCCTGCGTGGAACAGGAACCCAGCCAGGTGGCGCCGGACTCGAGGGCGGCCCGTGCGACCTCCACCGCGCCGTGGCCGTAGCCGTCCGCCTTGACGACAGCCATCGTCTCCGAGGCAGGTGCAAGGGCGGCGAGCAGCGAGACGTTGTGCCGCAGCGCACCTAGGTCGACGACAACTTCTGAGCGGGCCATAACCTTTTCATCGTGCCATGACTCCGCAGCTCATCGGGTGTGAGCGAGCGCTCAGGACCGTCGAAGTGCCCGGATGGCCGCCGGGATCGCCTCCATCAGCCCGGAAGCCGGCACCGGCGCCCCGTCCGCCGCCAACTCCGCCGCCAGGACGTGCGCGTAGGCCGCGTATCCAGCTGCCAGGAACGGTTCCACGCCACCGGCCAGCAGCGCGCCGATGATCCCGGACAACACGTCCCCGGATCCGGCCGTCGCAGGCCACGACGACGTCGCCGAGTTGACCAGCGCCCGTCCGTCCGGCGCCGCCACCACGGTCCGGTGGCCCTTCAGCAGGACCACGGCGTTGAACCGCTGAGCCGCCTTCCGCGCCGCCGCGACCCGATCCACGCCGACCGGACCGGCCAGCCGTTCGAACTCCCTGTCGTGCGGCGTCAGCACGAGCGGGGTGTCCGGGTCGCGCGCGTCCCACAGCGTGGGGTGCTGCGCGAGCAGGGTGATGGCGTCCGCGTCCGCGATCACCGGCACACCGGCCTCCAGCACGGACCTCAGCACGCCGTCCGACGACGAGCCGGTACCCGTGCCCGGTCCCACGACCCAGGCCTGCACGCGGCCGGCGTCCGTGATCGAGCCGGTACAGATGGTCTCCGGCCAGCGCGCTCGAATCGCGTCGGCAGCCGGACCCGCGTAGCGGACCATGCCGGACGTGGCGAGAACGGCGGCACCGGTCGAAAGCACCGCGGCACCCGGATAGGTCGCGCTGCCGGCCGCCACGCCCGTGACGCCCTGCGTGTACTTGTCGTCGGACGGGCCCGGCACCGGCCAGGCGATGTCCGAGCGGTCCAGCAGCACGAAGTCCGGGTCCGTCGGCCGCAGACCGATGTCGACGAGGTGCACGTCACCGCAGTCGGCCAGCGCGTGCACGGGCTTGAGGCAGCCGAACGTCACGGTGGTGTGCGCACGTACGAAGGGCCCGGAGATCTCGCCGGTGTCCGGGTCGATGCCGGAGGGCAGGTCCACAGCGAGGATCGGCGCGCGCACGCTCTCGACGAGCGCGGCCGCGTCCGGGCGGAGCGGGCCTCGTGCGGACAGGCCGACTATGCCGTCGATCACCAGGTCCGGGGTGCCGACCTCGTCGACGATCCGGCCGCCGGCGCGCCGGAAGGCGGAGAGTCCCTCGGCATGCGCTTTGGCCGGGTTGAGCAGGATCGCGGACACCCCGACACCGCGGCGGCGCAGGAAGTAGCCGGCCCACAGGGCGTCGCCGCCGTTGTTGCCGGCGCCGACCAGCAACGTGACGCGGCGACGTCCGGAAAGAAGCCTGAGGGCGTGGGTGGCCACACCGAACGCGGCCTTGCGCATCAACGAGCCCGGCGGAACAACCGCCATGAGCTCCTCTTCAGCGGACTTGACGCGTTCGGTGTGCCAGACGCCTCTCACTCACTCGACCGTAACGGACTTCGCGAGGTTGCGGGGCTTGTCCACGTCGTAGCCGCGGCTGCGGGCGATCTCGGCGGCCAGCACCTGCAGCGGCACCGTCGAGATGAGCGGTTGCAGCAGGGTCGGGACGGCCGGAATCTCGATCAGGTGGTCGGCGAACGGGCGCACGGTCTCGTCGCCCTCCTCGGCGATCACGATCGTGCGGGCGCCGCGGGCCTGGATCTCGCTGATGTTCGACACCAGCTTCGAGTGCAGGACGGCGCGGCCCTTCGGCGACGGCATGACCACGACGACCGGGAGGTCCTTCTCGATCAGCGCGATCGGGCCGTGCTTGAGCTCGCCGGCCGCGAAGCCCTCGGCGTGCATGTAGGCGAGCTCCTTGAGCTTGAGCGCGCCCTCCAGTGCCACCGGGTAGCCGACGTGGCGGCCGAGGAACAGCACGGCCTTCGAGTCGGCCAGCTCACGACCGAGCTTGCGGACCTGCTCGACGGTGCCGAGCACCCGCTGCACGGCCTCGGGCATGGCCTCCAGCTCGTGGAACTCGCGGGCGACCTCGTCCGGGTACTTGGTGCCGCGAGCCTGCGCCAGGGCCAGACCGACGAGGTAGTTCGCCGCGATCTGGGCGAGGAACGCCTTCGTCGACGCGACACCGATCTCCGGACCGGCGTGCGTGTAGAGGACGGCGTCGGACTCACGCGGGATCTGCGCGCCGTTCGTGTTGCAGACGGCCAGAACGCGGGCCTTCTGCGCACGCGCGTGACGCACGGCCTCCAGCGTGTCCGCGGTCTCGCCGGACTGCGACACGGCGACGACGAGCGTGTCGCGATCGAGCACGGGGTCGCGGTAGCGGAACTCGGAGGCGAGCTCGACCTCGACGGGCAGGCGGGTCCAGTGCTCGATCGCGTACTTCGCGACGAGGCCGGAGTGGTAGGCCGAACCACAGGCGATGACGAAGACCTTGTCGACGTCACGCAGGTCCTGGTCGGAGAGCCGCTGCTCGTCGAGGACGATGCGGCCGTTCGAGAAGTGGCCGCGCAGCGTGTTCGCCAGCGCCTCCGGCTGCTCCTCGATCTCCTTGAGCATGAAGTACTCGTGGCCGCCCTTCTCGGCGGCGCTGAGGTCCCAGTTGACCGTGAACGGCTTGGCCTCGGCCGGCTCGCCGTCGAAGTCGGTGACCTCGTAGCCCTCGCGGGTGATCACGACCATCTGGTCCTGACCCAGCTCGACGGCCTCGCGGGTGTGCGCGATGAACGCCGAGACGTCGCTCGCCACGAAGTGCTCGCCCTCGCCGACACCCACGACCAGCGGGGAGTTGCGGCGGGCCGCGACGACCTGGTCCGGCTCGTCGGCGTGCGTGAACACGAGCGTGAACGCGCCCTCCAGGCGGCGCACGATCTTGCGCACGCTGGCGGGCAGGTCGCCCTTCGTCTCGCCGTCGCCGTAGGCGAACGCCACGAGGTGCGCGACCGTCTCGGTGTCGGTGTCGGACGCCATCTCGACGCCGAGACCCTCGAGCTCGGCGCGCAGCGCGGCGAAGTTCTCGATGATGCCGTTGTGCACCACGGCGACGCGGTTCGTCGCGTCGCGGTGCGGGTGGCTGTTGCGGTCGATCGGCGCACCGTGTGTCGCCCACCGCGTGTGTCCCATGCCGACGGTGCCCGCGAAGTTGTCGCGGCCCACCTCGTCGAGCCTCGTCTCCAGGTTCTGCAGCCGGCCCGCCTTGCGTTCGACGGCGAGTTCGCCCTCGCCGATGACCGCCACGCCTGCCGAGTCGTAACCCCGGTACTCGAGCCGCCTCAGCCCGTCCAGTACGACGTCGAGCGCCGCCCGGTGACCCACGTATCCCACGATTCCGCACACGCGAAACAGACTAGCTAGACCACGCCGCTAACCCTAATGAGTGGGGACGACCCATCACCGCTGGTCAGAGACACGTTTGGTGTAGACCAATCTCGAATGTGGTGCGCACGACAGGATCGACTACGGTTCACCCCATGGCTCGCCGCGTGATCACGCTGACCGCGAAACAGGCCCTCGAGCAGCTCAGCAGGCCCGGTCCGCACCCGGTGCTGCGCGGCGATCTCGCCCTCGTCGGCCTGCCGGGCGTCGTCTTCACGCCGGAGTCGGGTCTGGGCCTGCCGGCCGTCGCGTTCGGACACGGCTGGATGCAGCCCGTTCGCCGCTACCACGGGCTTTTGCGGCACCTGGCGTCGTGGGGAATCGTCGCCGCCGCCCCGGCGGTGGAACGCGGGCCGCTGCTGTCGGCACGCGTGCTGGCCGCGAACCTGCTGACCACTTTGGACATCTGCACCGGCGTGCGGCTGGGATCCGGGAAGATCAGCGTGGACCCGGCCAAGGTCGCGCTGGCCGGGCACTCGATGGGCGGCGGCGCGGCGGTGCTGGCTGCCGCCGAAGCCGAGCGTGTCCGCGCCGTTGTGACTTTGGCCGCAACGGAGACGAGGCCGTCCGCACTGGACGCCGCGCGCGAGGTCCGCGTACCCGGCCTGCACCTCGCGGCCGGTGAGGACCGGATCGCGCCGCCCGTCGGGCACTCCGAGGCGATCGCCCAGGCTTGGGGCGGCCCGGTCCAGCTGCGGCTGCTCCCCAAGGCCTCGCACCTCGGGTTCACCGAGGGCAGGCACTGGAGCGAGCTCCTGCTCGACGGCCACGCCGAGCGGGGATCGCACAAGCTCGGCCGCGCGCTGGCGACGGCGTTCCTGCTGCGGGTGCTGACCGGTGAGCGCCTGTACGACGAGCTGCTCGACAGCGACCTGAAGAACGCGAACGTCGTCTTCCAGCGGGAAGCACTGCGCCGGCGCTGACGTGCTCCCCGTGATGCCCGGAACTCAGAACCAGGGCTGCACCAGGCCCCAGCCGGAGCAGTTCCAGGGACCGTCACCGGGCAACGGCTTGCGCATCGGCCTGGCCGCGCTGGAGGCGTGCTGATTGCCGTCGCGATCCCCCGGTCGCCTCCGCTGGCCGCGCACTTCCAGAGCAGGACTGCCTGGTGGGCACGGCCGGGGTGGGGAACGCCGCTGCGACATCAGCAGATGCCGCAGCAAGGACCTCAGCAGTCCGCAGGGGCATCCTCAGCAGGGTTACGGCCCGCACCGCACCCGCTAGATTGCTCAGCGTGATGCCGAATCAGGGTTGGCAGCAGAACCAGCCCCAACAGCAGTGGGGTCCGCCGCCACCACAACCGAGGGGCGGCAGCTTCGCGATGGCTGTGGTCGTCGCGGTGGGTGCGTTCGGAGTCGCCATCTACTGGGCGATCCTCGGGGTCATGAGGCTCATCATCAAACGGCCTCACCAGTCGGAACCCGAAGTCGTCGCGCTCCTGCTGCAGGAGACCGGCGGCAACGGCGACCTGCTGGCGCCGCTGAGCATCGCTGACACAGTGCTCAAGCTGCTCGCAGCGGTGGTGCTCGTGTTCGGCGCATTGCTGGTCGTCCTGCGCAAGATGCCCGGTGCGTTCCTCATCGCGGGCGCCGTCCTGGTGGGACTGCTCGCCGCCGGGTGCCACTTCTTCTACTACCAGCAGATCGGCTGGAGCGGCACCAGCGACACCTACATCGCGGCCGTGCTCACACTGATCGTCGGGGTCGTGGCGATCCTGCCACCGGTGACCAACGCGTTGAAGCCCGCCGCAGGGCCGCAGGGCGGTCAGCCCCAGTTCCCGCACCAGCCGCCACCACCCGGTTATGGGCCTCCCCAGGGCCCGCCACCACCTGGCTACGGCCCGCCGCAGGGCCCGCCTCCCCCCGGCTACGGCCCGCCGCGCTGAACCAACGAGAACGCCCCCAGATGATCTGGGGGCGTTCGTCGCTCAGGACAACCAGCTCTGGTTGCTCAGGTCGTCGTCATCGTCGACGACGGGACGCTGCGGCCGCCTGGGCGGCGCCTGGCGCACCGGCGGCGGAGGCGCCACCGGTTGCTGGACGACCGGCGGCTGCTGCACCGGCCGCTGCGGCTCCGGCCTCACCCCCGTCATGAAGCCCTCGGACTGGGCACGCAGGTCCTGCGCCCGCCACTCCTTCGCGATCCGCTCGACCTCCTCATCGAGGTCGTCCTTCGCGATGGCGGTTTCGTCGTCGAGGCCGAAGGAGAGCTCCTTGTTGCGCTCCTTCGGCTGGCCGCCGCCGTGCTGGGTCCTGGCCATCTCGCGCAGGCGCTCGGCGAGCCGCTGCTTGCGGTCGGCGAACTTGTCGTGGTTCTCCTGAGTCTGCTTGGTCGACTCGGCGAACTTCTCCTTGGCGTCCGCCATGCGCGAGGAGTGCTCCGACTCGATGCCCGCGAGCTTCGCCTTGAACGCGGCGAGATCGAGATCACTCACCACTGACCACCCCGGTTGCCGTCGTCACCGCTGAGCACGCCCTGGGCGCTGCTCAGCGGATTGCTGTTGTCCTCGTCGAACAGCGAACCCGTGGTGCGCCACTGGCTCGCGCCGCGCTCGGTGTCGCCGCCCTGCTGACCGCCGGCGCCCGCACCACCCATCATGCCGCCGCCCATCATCCCGCCGCCCATCATGCCGCCGGCCGCGGGCCCTGACGTGGGCTGACCGTGAGCGTCCTGCATGGACGGCAGGTTCGCCGAACCCGCCTGGCCCGCCTCGGAGGCGTTCGTGTTGAACGCACCACCGTTGTCGCCCTGGGACGGCGTGCTCCAGGCGCTGTCGGCCGGCGACGAACCACCGAGCACCGACTCGCCGCCGGAGGACCCACCGCCGGTGAAGGAGACACCGGACGCCACCGTGCCGTCCGGGGCCGCGACGATCCTGGGCTCGCCGACGTTCGGCATGATGCCGTTGTCCTGGATGTAGTTGGGGCCCACGGGCGGACCCGCCGAGCCCGGCGGGCTCCAGACCTGCTCGCCCTGGGCGGGCATGGTGTGGAACTCACCCTGCGCCGGCGCGGGCATCGGCTGGAACTCGCTCTGGGCCGGCATGGTGTGGAACTCACCCTGCGCGGGCGCCGGCATCGGCTGGAACTCACCCGGAGCAGGCGCCGGCATCGTCTGGTACGCGCCGTCGACAGGCTGCGGGAAGTCCTGGTCCGGGATGTTCAACGGCTGGTCGAGCCGCAGATCCCCGGTCATGCCACCGGAACCACCGCCACCGACGCCCGCGGGATCGGTGCCCGCGGCCGGGTTCTCGTCCTCGCCGAAGCTCACGCCGATCTGGTCGGGCGTGCCGTCGCCGTTGTCCGCGGTCAGGTTGATCTCGCCGGTCTGCGTGTTGACCTCGGCGGTGAAGTTGACGCCGTCCTGCTCGATGTGGATCTTGCCGTCGGCGCCGACCTCGACCGGGATCGGGTTCGACTCCGAGCCGGGCGCTCCCATGCCCGTGCCACCGGGAGCACCGCCGCCGGGCGTCGGCGTGCCGCCCGTCGGAGCGGGAGCGCCGGGCGCCTGCGAGCCCTGGGTGGGCGTACCGGTGAGCTGATTGGCCATGGCCGTGATGGCCTGCGCGCCGTTCTGACCCATCAGCGCCTTGGCGGCCTCGGGGTTCTTGCTGAAGTCGAGGTCGTAGGTCTTCGGCTCGCCCTTGGGCGTGTCGATCGTCATCTTCACGTGCCCGTTCGAGTCGGGCTCCGTGACCTTGATCGTGTTGTCGCCCGCCTTGACCGTGACGGTCTCGAGGTTCTCCTCGGGCTTGGGCAGCTGCTGCTGGTTGTCGGGCTTGCCGTCGCCGTCGAGGTCGTCGATCTTGCCGTCCCCGTCGGTGTCGCCGGGCAGGTCCGGCTTGCCGTCGCCGTTCTTGTCGAGCGGGTTCTCCGGCTTCGGGATCTCCGGCATGCCGCCACCGCCACCACCACCGCCACCGGTCGGGCCGCCACCGCCACCGCCACCGCCGCCGCCGGGGTTCTGGTTCTTGCCGCCACCGCCGGGCTTCTCGGCGGGCGTCTCCTCCTTGGCGGGCTCGAACGGCTTGGTGTTGATCTTGTCGATCTCGGCACCGAGCGCGTTCCAGGCGTCGTCGACCGCCTTCTTCGTGTCCTTGCAGAGCTTCTCGAAGTTCGTCCACTTCTGGCTGACATCGTTGTGGAAGGTGCCCTGCAGCCAGTCACGGGCGCCGATGCGGACCTGTTCCTTCCACCTGTCCTCGTCGCAGGCCTCATCGTTGATCTGGATGCCCACGTGACCGGCGGCCCGCCTCAGCACACCCTCGTCGTCGCTGGTCGCGGCCTGCACGATCTCGCGGATCTGCGGCGGCGTCTTGCCCGCGATGTCGAACGGGCTGCCCACACCGTTCAGCACCGCGTTCGCCTTGTCGTTCACCAGCTGCGAGACCGTGTGGCACGCCGCGCGCGTCGCGTCGGCGATGTGGTTGATGCCGTCCGCGACGGCCGCGGCCTTCTTCGAGAAGTCGGCGACGAAGGCGCGCGAGTTGTCCGCGGCCTTGCCGTCCCAGGTCGACCAGAGCTTCGACATCGACTTCTCGGAGTCGGCCTGCTGAGTGCGCAGATCCGTGGAGACCTGCCGCATCTCCTTGATGTCTTCGTCGATCTTGTGGAAGTCGATGTCGCGCTGCTCTTCGTAGAGCGTCTTGACGGCGTTGAAGTCCGTGGGGACGTTCGAGGCGCCGACACCGATGACCTTCTTCGCCTCCACGTAGACGGGAAGGAAGTTCTCGAAGTACTTGAGGCCGGGTGCGCCGGCGTCCAGCAGGAAGTTCGAGTTGCCGACACCCGCGCCACCGTCCGCGGCGCGCTGCTCGGACTGGTCCAGCGTGTTCTGACCGGACTTCTTGGCGTTGTTGTGATCGTCGATCTTCTTCTGACCGGCGTCACCTGACTTCTTCGCGATGTCGTAGGCGTTGTTCAGCCGGTCTTCCGAGCTGTCCGACCACGGCATCGCGTTCGACAGCGACTGGCCGAAGCCGTCGCCGTAAGAAACGTCGTAGTCGTCGAGGTACTTCTCGAGCTCGTCGTTGTGCGTGCCCGTGAAGTCCTTGTCCATCTCGGTCGTGTAGTACGCCTCGAGAAGGGCCTTTTTCTGGTCTGGCGGGACCTCGGGGTTGTCGCAGAGCTTCTTGACTTCTTCCCAGGTGGGCATCTGCGACTACCCCTTCTGCTTGTTGATGTTGGCGGCGTTGGCCTCTTCCGTCCACGCGTAGCCGTTCGCGGACTCGCGGAGCTTGTCGGAAAGGCCCTTCATCGCCGCGGAGTAGGCACCGATCGCCTCGGCTAGTTTCGGCAGGCCGGCCTTGTACTTGGCGCCACCGGCGGTGTGCGCGCGACCGAAGTCCTTCTCGCTCACAGCGCTCGCGGTGATCTTGGCCTTGTAGTTCTCGATCTCGGTCGCGATCCCCTGGATGGTCGTCGCGGACGACATCATTTCGCCGGCGTTCGCCTGATAGCCAGACATGTGGTCCCTGCCTCCCCTAGTCCCCGATCTGACGCAGTTCGGCTCAGCGGGGTTCCGCCATACAGTGCCAGCTCAGGTCACACGACCGCCTGAGCTCTGTGATGTCGGTTGCCTTAGTAAACAGCCATTCGGCGGCATTCGCCGACGATCACCACTGATTGGGCGGCGGCGGCTGCTGACCAGGCGGTTGCTGGGGCCATTGCTGGCCGGAGGGCGGGCCCTGCTGACCGGGAGGAGGCCCTTGTTGCGGCCATTGCTGCCCTGGGGGGAAGGGCTGCTGAGGCGGATGAACCTGGCCGGAAGGCGGGCCCTGCTGCGGATGCTGGTGCCCTGGCGGGAAGGGCTGCTGGGGCGGGTAGCCGTGGCCGGGAGGGAACTGCTGCGGGTGCTGAGCCCGCTGCTTCTTCTGGTTCTTCACGACGATCACGACCACCAGCACGACCGCGACGAGAGCGAGGACGAACAGGGTGATCAGCAGCTGGGCCGGTCCGAACTTCACGACTGATCACCAACCGTTCTGCGTGGGCGGCTGCTGGCCGGGCGCGGGTTGCTGTGGATGTCCCTGTGACGCGTAGTGCTGCTGCGGGTACGCCTGCTGGCCTGGCGGGAACTGTTGCTGCTGGTACGGGTATCCCTGCTGCGGCGGATACGGCGGCCGGGCGGGCTTGCGCCTGGTGGTCAGCACGACCACCAGGACCACCCCGAGCACCACCAGCACGAGCAGGACGAACAGCGCCAACCAGATAGCCACGGGCCCTCCGAAATCCTCAGTGGACCGAGGAAACCACACCCGCCAGGCGTTGCGCTGCCGACTCCGCCTGTTCGTGGCTCGTCGCCTCGACCATCACACGCACGAGCTGCTCGGTGCCGGACGGGCGCAGCAGCACGCGGCCGGTGTCGCCCAGTTCGGCCTCGACCTCGGCGACGGCCTCGCTGACAGAGGTGGCCTTGGCCACGGCGGCCTTGTCGGTGACCTTCACGTTGATCAGGACCTGGGGCAGGCGGCGCATCACCGAGGCGAGGTCGGCGAGGGACTTGCCGGTCTCGGCCATGCGGGCCATCAGGCGCAGCGCGGTGAGCAGGCCGTCGCCGGTGGTGGCGTGGGCGGGCAGCACCACGTGGCCGGACTGTTCGCCGCCGAGCGAGTAACCGCCGGCCTTGAGGTCCTGCAGCACGTACCGGTCGCCGACGGCGGTGGTGCGCAGCCGGATGCCCGCCTCCCGCATCGCGAGGTGCAGGCCGAGGTTGCTCATCACCGTGGCGACGAGGGTGTCCTCGTACAGCTCGCCCGCGTCACGCATGGCGAGCGCGAGGATCGCGAGGATCTGGTCGCCGTCGACGATGGCGCCCTCGGCGTCCACGGCGAGGCAGCGGTCGGCGTCGCCGTCGTGCGCGATGCCGAGGTCGGCGCCGTGCTCGCGGACCGCGGCGGCGACGACGTCGATGTGGGTTGAGCCACAGCCGGCGTTGATGTTGAGGCCGTCCGGGGTGGCGTTGATCGCGATGACCTCGGCGCCCGCGCGGCGGTACGCGTCCGGTGCGGCCACCGACGCGGCACCGTTCGCGCAGTCCACCACGACCTTGAGGCCGTCGAGGCGGTGCGGCGTGACCTTGAGCAGGTGCTCGACGTACTGGGTCTCGGCGTCGGGGACGTCGCGCACCCGGCCGATCGCGGCACCGGTGGGACGCTCGAAGCCGGTGCCCATGAGCTGCTCGATCTCGTCCTCGACCTCGTCCGGCAGCTTGTGGCCGCCCGCGGCGAAGAGCTTGATCCCGTTGTCCGGCATCGCGTTGTGCGACGCGGAGATCATCACGCCGATGTCGGCGCCGAGTGCGGCGACGAGGTGCGCGACGGCCGGGGTGGGCAGGGCGCCGACGCGCAGCACGTCCGCACCGGCCGAGGTGAGGCCCGCGGTGACGGCGGCGTCGAGCATCTCGCTGCTCGCCCTGGGGTCGCGGCCGACGACAGCGACCGGGCGATGGGAACGGTCGTGCTCGGCGAGCACACGTGCCGCTGCGGCGGCGACGGACATCGCGAGCTCTGGGGTGAGATCGGCGTTGGCGAGACCACGAACTCCGTCGGTGCCGAACAGGCGGGCCATGAATCCTCCGAATTGGACACTGCGAGGCGACGGGAAAAGACCCGGAAAACACTGCGGGAGCAGCAGTTCGAGATGAACTGCTGCTCCCGCAGGTACAGCTGAGGTGATGCTCAGCGCTTGGAGTACTGAGGCGCCTTGCGGGCCTTCTTCAGACCGTACTTCTTGCGCTCCTTGACCCTCGGGTCACGGGTGAGGAAGCCGGCCTTCTTGAGCGCCGGGCGGTCCTCGGAGTCGACGGCGATCAGCGCACGCGCGATGGCGAGACGCAGCGCACCGGCCTGGCCGGTGATGCCGCCGCCGCGCAGGTTGGCGATCACGTCGAAGGTCTCGGGCTTCTCGGTGGTGACGAGCGGCTCCTTGATGAGCTGCTGGTGCACCTTGTTCGGGAAGTAGTCCTCGAGGGCCTTGCCGTTCAGGGTGAACTTGCCGGTGCCGGGCACGAGGCGGACGCGGACGACGGCCTCCTTGCGGCGGCCGACGGTCTGCGCGAGGTGCGCGGCGCCGTTCAGCGAGGGCGCGACCACCGGCGCGGAGGTCTCGACGACCTCAGCCTCGGCGGCCTCGGCCTCGGGAGCCTCGACGACCTCGGCCTCGACCTCGACGGCCTCGACGGCCTCGGGGGTCTCGTTCTCAGGGGTGGTCACAGGAACTTCCTCGGTGTACTCGTCGCTCACTGGGCGATCTTCTTGATCTCGAAGGCCTGCGGCTGCTGCGCCGCGTGCGGGTGGTTCGGTCCGCTGTAGACCTTCAGCTTGTTCGCGATCTGACGGCCCAGGCGGTTCTTGGGCAGCATGCCCTTGATCGCCTTCTCCACCAGGCGGTCCGGACGGGTGTCCAGGACCTCGCCGAAGGACTGCTTGCGCAGACCGCCGGGGAAGCCGGAGTGGCGGTACTGGAACTCCTGGTCCCGCTTCGAGCCGGTCAGGGCGACCTTGTCAGCGTTGATGATGACCACGAAGTCACCGGTGTCAACGTGAGGGGCGTAGGTCGGCTTGTGCTTGCCGCGCAGCAGCGTCGCGGCCTGGGTGGCGAGCCGGCCGAGCACCACGTCCTGGGCGTCGATCACGTGCCAGGTGCGGGTCACCTCACCGGGCTTCGGGCTGTACGTGCGCACGGGTCTACCTCGTCGTCACTTGCGTCTGGGGTCACTGCGGCGGTTGCCCCAGACCGATCTTGGACAGGCCAAGCGGTGGTTCCGAGACAGGCGCGGCGCACACGGGCGCCAGCTACCGCACAACAACGTAAGAAGATACCGGATGGGTGGTGCGGGGACCAAAACGGCCCCCTCCGAGCCCTGTCTCCGGACGTACGCGAGCCCCGGACCACGTGGTTCCGGGGCTCGCGAAGGTCTGGCTGTACCGCGGCGGTCTTACCAGCGGCTGATGTTGCGCTGCTCGGCCTCCTGGTAGCCCTCGCCCGCCTGCTGCACGGCGGTACCGATGGCCGCGAGGACCTTGTTCAGGTCGTCAGCACCCTGGTCCCACTTGGCCTGCGACGCCTGGTAGGCCTCGGCGCCCTGGCCGGTGTAGCCGCCGAGCGTCTTCGTGACCTCCTGACGGAGCTCGTCGAGCAGGGCGTCAACCTCGCGCGACTGAGTCGAGATGGTGGTCGCGGCCTGCAGGATCTCCGCAAAAGTGACTTCGATGGACATTTTCGATTCTCCCCTGAGGATGTCTAGTGAGTTGAGGAATGCGGAACGAAGCGTCAGGGTCAGCCGAGGCGGTTGCCGATGGTGCCGATCGACTGTTCCTGCGCCTGCTCGTTCTGCAGGTAGGTCTTCGACGACTCGGAGATCTGCGACGCGATCTCGCGGAGCGCTTCCTGCACCTTGGCCGCGTCAGCGTCGAAGCGGTCGATCAGGTTCTGGAACGCGGTCGACGCGGTGCCCTTCCAGGACGCGCGGACGGTGTCGGCAGCGTTGCGCACCTGGCGAAGCTTCGCCTGCGCCTGCTCGTCGACCTCGAGGATGCGCTTCGCCAGCGCGTCGAGCTCCTCGGATGAAACGCCAAATCCAGACATTGGGAGATGCCCCCTTCGGAGAACTTCAGGCCGTAACTTCTTGGTTGGTACGCCTCTTCCGACGAGGACCATGCCACGTCGGTTCCACCCTGTCGCGACTTCTTTCGAAGTAGTTGCTCTAGTAAACGGTTCCGAGTGAACCCGGATGTCAGTAGAGGATTCGCGACTGCGAAAAGTCCTCGTCATCGTCACTCGCACGGGGAAGCTGACCACTCGGACCGGCGACCGCGATAGAACCGAGAGTGGCGACGGGGGCCGTCTCAACCGCTGGGTGAGCCTGCGGAGCGGTCAGTTCGACGGCATCCGGCAGCTGCTCGACGGGCAGGCCGCGGTCGGTGCGGAACCCGGTGGCAGCTTCCCGCACGTCGGACGAGGTCGCCCGAGCACCCGGTTCGACTCCGCGCTCACGGGCCTGCCGAGCGAGTTCACGCGTGCGTTCCCGCAGCTTGGCGTTCCGTTCGCCGACCTCACCGGCGGCGCGGCGGGCACGGGTGACGGCGGCTCCCACTTCGGCGCGGAACCGGCCAAGGGCCTCGGTGGCGGACATCGGCAACTCCCCTGACGTTGCTACTGCGGCTTGATGACCAGCGAGCGGACGATCTGCTCGCAGGCGGCGCCGACGGCGGCCTTGCCGGCATCGGTCGCCTGACAGCCCACGCTCACCTGAACCCTGCCGACGAACTGGATGTACCAGTCGACCGCGGCGCCCTTCACTTCTTCGCGATAGTGAACAACAGACTTGCCGGCGAATGTGGCCGCTTCGGCGAATCCGGAGACCTTGTCCCCCTCTTCCGCGCGCTTGTCGTATTGGTTCTGCAGTTCTTTGAGCGCCCGAGTGCGATCGACGTCGCTGTCGTAGGTAAGTGTTTGCTCCTGCACAGCAATACGATCGACCGGCGATTCCTCGCTGGTGAATTTGCGGTCAATCGGTTGCAAAAGCACCTGCCGGTCCACCGGCGCGCCGCCCGTCTGCTCCCATCCGTCCGGCCTGGTGAAGCTGTAGTCGTACACGGCGATCTGGTTGGCCGGCGGCTGCTGCTGCGTCTTCTCACGGCTCTTGAGCCAGAAGTAACCACCGGCACCGGCCGCGGCGAGCACCACCACGACACCGACTGCGACGAACAGCGACGCCCTGCTCTTCTTCGGCGGTGGCGCCGCGGGGAACGCCGCGGGGAACTGTCCTGCGGGCGGCGGCGTGATCCGGCGGGTGATCTTGCGGGTCGTGTCGTCGGTCACCCGCAGGTTGTGAGTGACCTCGCCCGGCCCGCCTTTCGGGGGTACCTGCAGCGAGCCCTGCGGCGCCACACCGCCGGTCCGTTCGGGATCGAGACTGACGGCCCGCAGCGCGCCACGGGCGACGACGGTCTCCGGCTGGTCGATGCTCGTCGGCACCACGCGGGTGTGCTCGTGCACCAGCCGGGCGACGAGCGGGATCCGGCTCGACCCTCCGACCAGGAACACCCCGGCGAGCTGCTGAGGCACCAGCCCTGCGTCGCGGACCGCCGCACCTACCAGCGCGGCCGCCCGGTTCAACGGCGCGGTGATCAGTTGCTCCAGGTCGGAACGGGTGACGTGCGCGTCGGGGAACGGCGGCGGCATCGGCACGTCGGTGTAGGCGTGCCGGGACAACGTCTCCTTGGCACCGCGGACGTCCTGCCGGAGCACCCGCCGCTTGCGCCGGTCGGCCATCTCGCGGCCTTCGACGAGCTGCCGCCACGCCTCGGGGTCCTTCGCCGCGACGAGGCCACCGACGTGCTCCAACAGCGCCTGGTCGACATCCGCGCCACCGAAGCTCGGGTCTCCCTTGGCCGACAGCACCCGGAAGCTCTTGCCCGCGCGCGCCACCACACTCGCGTCGACGGTTCCGCCGCCGAGATCGAGCACGGCGAGCGCGGCACCGTCCGGAACGGAGTGGCTCGCCGAGTGGAACACGGCGGCCGCGACGGGCTCCGGCACCAGCACGAGCTCACGGCCGAGACCTCGCGCCGCCTGCAGCAGCACGCGGGTGCGCACGGTGCCCCAGTCGGCGGGGTGGGTCAGGACGAGAAGGTCGACCGGCGCGCCGCCACCGACCCGGCGCGCTTCGCCGACCGCACGGGTCAGCACCGCGCGCACCACGTCCACGACCGGCAGCACCGTGCTGCCCAGCAACAGCTCACCCTCGTCGACGCGGCGCTTCGGGTGCGGCTCGTAGCGGGCAGGGTCGACCGCGGCCTGACGCTCGGCCTCGTGACCGACGAACAACGTCCCGTCGGCGGCGGCGAACACGGCGGACGGCACCAGCGGCTGGCCGTCGAACACGACCACCTGCGGCTCCCGGCCGTGGGCCGAAACGGCGACGCAGGTGCTGGACGTGCCGAAGTCGACCGCGACGTGCAGGCTCATGCACCTTCCCCTCTTCCGCGCACATGCTTACCCGATGAGGCAGGCCTGGACGACACGGATGGCGAAGTCGGTCGTTCCGCGCCTGGCTCGCCGAACGCGGAGGTGAGCGGTCGGCGGTTCGCCGAAGTCCTGGCAGGTCCCCCCGACGTTCACCGTCCACGCCGGACTTGGATCACGTCCTGGCTCGTAGAATCCGCTCGTGCGGGGAGCCGAGTACCGGGTGCTGGGGCCGTTGGAGGTGCTCTTCAACGGGGAACCGATCGCCGTCCCGGCCGGCAGGGGACGCGCGCTGCTGGCGACCTTGCTCATGCGACCCAACCAGTTCGTGTCCTCCGACGAGCTCGTGGACCGGCTGTGGGAAGGCTCGCCGCTGTCCGCGGACCGGGCGACGAAGACCCTGCACATGACCGTTGCCAGGCTGCGACAGGCGCTGGGACCCGCGAACTGCGTCTCCACCACGACCAACGGCTACCTGGCCGAGGTCGGGAACCTGGACCTCCTCCGGTTTCGCGCACTGGCCGGGACCGACCCGCACGCCGCGTTGGAGTTGTGGCGCGGGCCCGTGCTGAGCAACGTCGACTCGGACGCCCTGCATCGCGACGATGTGCCGAAGCTCGTCGAAGAACGGCTGACGGTGCTGGAACGACGGATCGAGCAGGACCTCGGCCGCGGCCGCGCCTCGGAGCTGGTGCCGGAACTGAGGTCGTTGACCGCCGAGCACCCGTTGCGCGAGCGGTTCTGGGCGCAGCTGATGGTGGCTCTCTACCGCTCGGATCAGCAGGCAGCGGCGCTGGAGGCGTTCCGCGAGGTCAGCGACCTGTTGGCGGACGAGCTGGGCATCGACCCCGGCCCGAGCCTGAAGGAGCTGCACCAGTCGATCCTGCGCGCGGAACCGGAGCTCACCGCGCGGCGGGACACCGTCGTCCCGCGCCAGCTGCCGCCCGACCTCGGGGGCTTCACCGGCCGCGATGAAGACCTCGCCCGGCTCGACCGGCTCCTGTCGTCCGGTGAGTCCACGCAGACGGTCGTCATCTCGGCCATCGCGGGGTCCGCGGGGGTCGGCAAGACCGCGCTCGCCGTGCACTGGGCGCACCGGGTGAGGGCTCGCTTCCCGGACGGGCAGCTCGCGGTGAACCTGCGCGGCTACGACCAGGAGAACCCGCTGACCCCGCACGACGCGCTCGGTCAGCTGCTGCGCGGGCTCGGCCGGTCCGCGAAGGAGATTCCCGACGACACCGACCAGCGCATCGGCGAGTACCGGTCGTTGCTCGCCGATCGCCGAGTGCTGGTGCTGCTCGACAACGCCCGTGCGGCGGAACAGGTGCGGCCGCTGCTGCCGGGCGGCCGATCGGTCGCACTGGTCACGAGCCGCTCCGACCTGCGTGGCCTGGTGGCGTTGAACGACGCGAAGGTGCTGAAGCTCGGTGTGCTGCCACTGGACGAAGCGGTGCAGCTGCTGGGAAAGGTCATCGGCACGAACCGCACGGACGCGGAACCCGAAGACACGGCCGAACTCGCGCGGCTGTGCGCGTGTTTGCCGCTCGCCCTGCGCATCGCGGCGTCGTTTCTCGCGAGCGAGCCGGACCTGCGCGTGCGGGACCTGGTGGACCAGCTGAGCACCGAAGACCGGCTGGCGGAGCTGGAGATCGGCGACGACCGGCAGGCGGCGGTCCGGGCAGCGTTCGACCTCTCCTACACCGCGCTCGGACCCGACGAGCAGCGGATGTTCCGGGTGCTCGGACTGGCGCCGCGCGCCGATTTCACCCCGATGTCCGCCGGTGCGCTGATGGGTGTGCCGAGCGGTCAGGCGTTGCAGCTCCTCCGCACGCTGGCGAGGGCTCATCTCGTCGAGGAGCACGAGCCCCAGCGGTTCTCCCAGCACGATCTGCTGCGGCTGCACGCCCGCGAACGTGCCACCGGAGAAGAGAGCGAGGAAAGCCGGAAAGCCGCAGTCGTACGGTTCCTGGACCACCACCTGCACTCGCTCGGCAACGCCGAAGCCGCGGTGCCTCTTTTCCGAGCCGAGAAGACGCTGACCGAGCGCGATCCAGTGGTCGAGGTGGCCGTGTTCAGCGACAAGGACGCCGCGATCGCCTGGTGCCGGTGTGAACACGACCTGCTGTTCGAACTGTGCGAGTTCGCTCTGGCCGAAGGACATCTCGAACACGCGTGGAAGCTGGCGTACTCGATGATCAGCTACATCCAGCTCTCGTGTTCCAACGAGGACCGCTCCCGCGTCTTCACGATCGCGCTCGACGCCGCCCGTCGCCTGGGTGATCGGTTCGCGGAAGCCGTCGCGTTGCACTCGCTGGGTATCGCCGCCAAGAACAGGCACGAATTCGAGGCAGCGGAACGCATGCTGCGCGAAGGACTGCAGATCCGTCGCGAGATCGGCCACCGGCGCGGAATCGCCATCTCGGAGGCCGAGCTCGCCAGCACGTACCTCTGGCAGGGCCGCCACGACGAGGCGCTGCTGCACTACCGCGAGTCCGTCGAGCAGTGGCGGCTCACCGGCAACAAGCGAGGGTGGGCGACGTCGATGAACAGTCTCGCCTACACCCACGTGCGCAACGGCGACTTCGTCGAGGCGATCGCCATCTCCGAGCAAGCGTTCGAGGCGCTCGAACAGCTGGACACGGTCACCCCGTCCGCAATGGACACGCTGGCTCAGGCGTACGCCGGGATGGGTGACGTCGGCAAGGCCGCGCAGTTGTACCGCGAGATCTTCTCCTCGCACGGGCTCGGCTACATCGGTGTCCGGCCGCAAGCCGAGATCCTCTTCCACGGCGCGCAGGTCTTGGACCGCGCGGGGCACCGGCAGGAAGCCCTGCCCCACGCCCGCCAGGCGCTGGCGCTCGCCGAGCAGGGCCGCCTCGGCATGGTGGCCGACGTCCGGCAGCTCGTGCGGGACCTGGAGAACTGATCAGGCGGGTGTCGACGCCGGGTGATCGCAGTGTGAGCGAAGTGTGAGCGGACTCGGGCAGAGTTCTTCTCAGCGGTGCTGGTGGCGAAGTTCCTGGGGGGCCACCAGCACCGCTCATCAGTCTCGGGAGCGACGTGTGACCGGATTGTGAGTGCCGTCCACGACCCTAGACTGGCCGGTCCCGCAGCGGTTACCTCCCTCTTCACCGCGGTGGGACCGGCCTCTGCAAAGCCTCCAGCCGCGCGGCCAGCCCGTCCGCGCGACGATCCTTCACGGCGCGCCAGATGTCGATGGCACGCTGCCACTCCACCGCGGCCTCGTCGGGCCGGCCCTGACCGACCAGCACCTCTCCGATCAGCACCGACCCGTCGGCCACTCCTTCGGTGTCGCCGACCCGCCTCATCACCTCCACCACCGCACGCAGCTCCGGCTCGGCCTCGGCGTACCTGCCCAGACCGGCGAGCGCCTGGGCCCGGAAGCCGCGCACCCGGACGGTGAGGTACTCGTCGCCGACTCGCTCGGTGAGAACCGCTGCCCGGTCGACCTCCTGCAGCGCCTCCTCCCAGCGTTCGTCGCGGTTCAGCCGACTGGCGAGGTTGCAGTGACAGATGAGCTGCGTGTACACCGCGTCGATCTCGACCGCGATGGCGAGAGCCTCACGGAGGGTGGCGTCCGCTTCTTCACGGCGGCCGAGAGTGCTGTAGAGCTTGGACAGCAGGTTCAACGCCACCGCGACCGAGATGCGCTCGCCCTCCGCCCGCAGCAGCGGCAACCCGATGTCGTGACTGCGCAGCGCGTCGTCCAGGCGTCCGACCCACTCGTAGACGCCGGCCAGCTTGATGTGGACGATCCCCTGCTCGACCACCGAGCCGAAGCCACGCACCGCCTCGAAGAGATCGATCGCGTCGTTGCGGTAGGTGTTGTCGACCACGAGGTAGCTGTGCAGGTGGACCGGGATCAACAGGGCCTGCCGCTGCCAGCCCCACGCGATCGCCGCGAACGCGATCGCCTTGAGGTTGGCCCATTCCTGACGACGCCACCGGAGCGCGTCGGACCACGACGAGAAGCCTTGCGGCACCACACCGGAGGTCACCTCGCCGGCGTGCACCATGATCTGCGCCGGGTCCTGGGACGTCGCGTTCTCCAGTGTGTGGACGTACCACTCGGTCAAACGCAGCGCCGCTTCTTCGTCGTCACCGCACAGCTCCGCCGAGTACGCGCGCAACAGGTCGTGCAGGTCGTATCGGCCGGGAGTCCGCGACTGGACCAGGTGATCGGCGACGAGCCGTTCCAGCAGACGACGGGCGTGGGCAACGGAGACACCGACGAGCGCGGCCGCCGCACTGATGTCGAAATCCGCACCGGGATGCACGGACAGCAGCCGGAACATCCGCGCCGATTCGTCGTCGAGCGCCCGGTACGACCACGAGAAGACCGCCCGCACGTCGACGTCGTCGAAGTCGGTCAGCGCGTCGAGCCTCGCGCTTTCCAGCTCCGCCACGAACTCCCGCAGCGACACGTCCGGGAAGCGCGCGACCCGTTCCGCGAACACCCGCAGTGCCAACGGCAGGCCGGCGCAGCGCTCGACGATCTCGCGGGCGGCTTCCGGTTCGGCATCGAGCCGCTCCGCGCCCAGCACCGCCGCGAGCAGCGTCCGTGCCGCGCCGAAGTCCAGCTGGAGCAGGCTGATCGCGGTGGCGTCGTGCTGCGACACGAGCGCACGCAGCTGGTTGCGACTGGTGATCACCACTCGGACACCGGAGGCTCCTGGCAACAGCGGGAGGACCTGGCGTGGCGAGGCGGCGTTGTCCAGGACCAGCAACAGGCGCCGGTCGACGAGCGTGGTGCGCAGCAACGCGAACCGAGCGTCCGCGGCGGCAGGGACGTCCTTCACGCCCAGGCCGACCAGCAGCGACTCCGCTGCGGCCGCGGGTTCGACGGGCTGCCCGTCCGGGTCGAACCCGCGCAGGTTCACGTACAGGTCGCCGTCCGGGAACTGCTCCCGCGCCTGACGTGCCCAATGCAGCACCAGCGCGGTCTTGCCGACGCCACCGACGCCGTGCACGACGGTGACACCGCTCGCTTTGTCGAGCAACCGGTGCTCCTCGTCGCGACCGACGAAGTTGCGCACTCCGGCAGGCAGTTGGCGCGGCACCTGACGCCCGCTGACGGACACCTCGGCGCGCAGGATCTGCTGGTGCAGCTCCTGCAGTGGCCGGCCGGGATCGACACCGAGCTCGTCCGCGAGCTTCTCCCGCACCTTCTGGTAGGCGGTGAGCGCCTCGGCCTGCTGACCCGCGCGGTACAGGGCGAGCATCAGATGCCGCCAGAACGACTCGCGCAACGGGTGATCGGCGACCAGCGAACGCAGCTCGGCCACGAGCTCGCGGCCGAGACCGCGGTCGAGGTCGGTCTCGATGCGCAGTTCCAGCGCGTCGAGCCGTTCGTCGGCCAGCCTCGGCACGTCCTCGCGGTGCAACGCGTCCGACGAGACGTTGCCGAGCACCGGACCGCGCCACAACGCCGAAGCCGCGCCGAGGTCACCCGAGCCCACCAACGCGCGGAACCGCAGCAGGTCCAGCTGATCCGGTTCCACGACGGCCAGATAGCCACCGGGGCGCGTGTGCACGCAGTCCGCCGCACCCAGCGCGGATCTCAACCGCGCGACCACCATGTGCAACGTCTTGCGCGCGCGGTCGGCGGTCGGCGGCGCACCGTCCCAGATCCGCTCGATCAGCTCGTCGACCGTGACGACCTGGTTGGGCCGCAACAGCAGAGTGGCGAGCAGCACCTGGCTCCGTCCGACCGGGACGGTGACCGGCCGGCCGTCGAGCAGCACCTCCAACGGCCCCAGCACGCGGTACTCGGCTCGCACGTCGTCCCTCCCCCGGTGTGACGAACGTCGAGTGTAGGGGCGTGGACTCGGTGTGACCGAAGTGTGAGCACAGCCGGGCAGAGTGTTGTTCAGCCGGAAGACGAGAGTGACAACGAGGTTTGGGGGGTGTCACGAACGTCAGGCTCTGACCGTGCCGATCCTCCCCAGTGGAGCGGTGCGGAGGGAGATCCGGTCAATGGGGGAACCGGACAGTCCCCTGCTGTTCGGTTGGGCCCGCGGCTTGAAGCTGCGGGCCCTTTTACTTCGCCCTGGAAACCGCTCTCACGCCGCCGACAGCGGATGTCATTGATCCGTGAGCGGCGCGATAGAGGCGTACGGCAGAGTTCTCCTCGACCGGTTCGACGGAGGCAGGCAACACCTGGGGGAACCTCCGAAGAAGCCCGGCCGGTGCGGTCTCCTCCCTCTTGACCGCATCGGATCCGGGTTCGGCCATGGGGGGAGCAGGTAGAACCCCTGCTACCTGAGCGGGCCCGCAGCTTCGGCTGCGGGCCCTTTCACTTTGCGCGAAACGCACGTGGGGACCTTTCGCACTGTCGGACAGTGCGAAAGGTCCCCACGTTCCGTGCGTGACTACTCGGGCGCGATCCAGGCGAACTGGATGCGCTGCTGACCGTGCTTGCGGGTCACCATCGTGCCCCGGCCAGGAGGCTGCGGCGACGGCTTGAGGTTGCCGACGATGTTGCCCTCCTCCTTCGAACCGGAACCGACGAAGATCGGCGCCGCGATCTCCTTCAGCTTGCCGAGCACAGGGTCGTACATCGCGCGGGACGCACCACCCATGCGGCGGACCGCGACGATGTGCAGACCGACGTCCTTCGCCTGCGGGATGAACTCGGCCAGCGGCTGCAGCGGGTTCGTACCGCCCTGCGGTGCCACCAGGTCGTAGTCGTCGACCACGATGAACACCTCGGGCCCCGACCACCAGGACCGGTTCTTGAGCTGCTCCTGGGTGACGTCCGGGCCGGGCATGCGCCTGGTGAGCGAGCCGCGGACCTCCTTGACGTTCTCCGCGAGCTGGTTGCTCGACACCGCGTAGCTCAGCAGGTGGTCGGTGTCGATGAAGCCGAGCATCGTGCGGCGGAAGTCCGCCAGCAGGATCAGCGCCTCCGAGGGGGTGTAGCTGGTCATGATGCCGCGGACGATCGTGCGCAGGATGTTCGTCTTGCCCGACTCGCCGTCGGCCAGCGCGAAGAAGTGCGGGTCCGCGTCGAAGTCCATGTAGACCGGCGCGAGCTCGTCCTCGTTGACGCCGACCGGGACCAGGTGGCCGCGGTTCGGGTTGACCTGCTGGACCTGAGCCATGAACTGGCCGTAGTCGAGCAGGTCGGGCAGCATCCGGACCTGCGGCGCGCGCGGGCCCTGCCACGCCTGGTTGAGCTTGTTGCTGAGGTCCTGGACACCGGCGGAGATCGTGGTCGGATCCTGCGAGGTGTCGATGCGCGGCAGACCGGTGAGGAAGTGCAGCTTGTCACCCGTCAGACCGCGGCCGGGACGGCCGGGCGGCACGTTGACCGCGACCTTGCGGTCGATCTCGGACTCGCTCGGGTCACCGAGACGCAGCTCGAACCGCGTGCCGAGGAGGTCCTTCATCGCCGGCCGGATCTCCGCCCACCGGTTTGCCGCGACGATCACGTGCACGCCGTAGGACAGACCCTGTGCGGCCAGCGCCTGGACCTGTGGCTCGACCGCCTCGAACTCCTGGCGGAAGTTCATCCAGCCGTCCACGATCAGGAACGCGTCGCCGAAGGCATCGTCCTTGATCTCACCGCGGCGCTTGCGGTTGCGGAACTCGGCCATCGAGTCGATGCGCTGGTCGCGCCAGCGGAGCTCGCGCTCGGTGATCAGGGTCTGCAGCTCGGCCACCATGCGGCGGACCTTGTCGACGTCGAGACGACCGGCGAACCCACCGACGTGCGGCACGTCCTCCATCGACGCGAGCGTTCCACCACCGAGGTCGATGCAGTAGAACTGCGCCTCTTCCGGCGTGTGCGTGAGCGACATCGACGCGATGATCGTCCTGAGCAGCGTCGACTTGCCCGACTGAGGACCACCGACGACCGCACCGTGACCGGCGGCACCGGAGAAGTCCGCCCACAGCAGGTCGCGGCGCTGCTCGAACGGCTTGTCGACCACGCCGACCGGAATCTGCAGCACGCCGTTCGCCGGGAATCCGGGTGACGTGAGACCGCGGTCGGGCGTCACGTCGAGCGGCGGCAGCATCGTGTCCATCGTCGGCGGCTCGTTGAGCGGCGGCAGCCACACCTCGTGCGCGGGCGGGCCCTGACCGACGAGGCGGTTGACGATGAGCTCGAGCTGGGTCGGCTCGTTCGCGTCCTCCTTGACCGGCGCCTCGACCTTGACCGGCTCGAGCGGCCGCTCCGGCTCCTTCGGGATCTCGATGAAGTCCGGCACGAAGAACCGTGGGCGCTTGTCGCTGCGAACCGCCACCGACTCACCGGCGGACTGCATGCCCGACGGCCGGTAGGTGCCCGAGACGTAGAGCGCCTTGAACCTGGTCAGCGGCATGCCCTGCACGCTCAGGTAACCCGAGCCCGGGATCGGCGGCAGCTCGTAGGCGTCCGGCACACCGATCGCCGCACGCGACTCGGCCGCGTTGAACGTCTTCAGACCGATCCGGTACGAGAGGAACGTGTCCAGACCGCGCAGCTTGCCCTCCTCCAGTCGCTGCGACGCGAGGAGCATGTGCATCTGCAGCGACCGGCCGACACGACCGATCTGGAGGAAGATGTCGATGAAGTCCGGCTTCGCCGTCAGCATCTCGGAGAACTCGTCGATGCAGATGAAGAGCGCGGGCAGCGGGTCGAGCTGGGCACCGTTCTCACGGGCCTTCTCGTAGTCCCAGACGTTCTTGTAGTTGCCCTTCGCCAGGACTTCCTGACGACGCGACACCTCACCGGCGATGGCGTCCTTCATGCGGTCCACCAGGGTGAGGTCGCCGGCCAGGTTGGTGATCGTCGCGGCGACGTGCGGTGCCTTGTCCAGACCGAGGAACGTCGCACCACCCTTGAAGTCGACGAGGATCATGTTGAGCGCCGTCGACGAGTGCGAGGCCAGCAGACCGAGCACCAGGGTGCGGAGGAACTCCGACTTGCCGGAACCGGTCGCGCCGATGCACAGGCCGTGCGGGCCCATGCCGTCCTCGGCGGCCTCCTTGATGTCGAGCTCGACCGGCTGGCCGTGCTCGCCGATGCCGAACGGGATGCGGTAGCGGTCGCGCTTGGGCCGCGGCCGCCACGCCTGCTGCACGTCGAACGTGATCGGGTCGCCGGGGATGCCCATGAACTCGAGCAGCGGCGGGTTGTTGCTCATCGCCAACGGGTCTTCGCCGCTGTCGCCACCGGCCTCACCGGCGGCGCCCATGCGGTAGGGCGAGAGCCTGCGGGCGAGCGCCTCCGCCTCCACGATCGACAGCCGGTCCGGCGTTCCGAACCACTCGACACCGCTCGCGGAGCGGGCACCGAGCTGGTTGTTCTCGACGACCAGGCGCAGACCGCGGCGGGCCGTGAGGTTGCCGAGGCACTCGGACAGGTCCAGCAGCGTGACGCCGACCAGACCCTCCTCCAGGATGATCATCTCTTCGCGGCTGATGTCGCCGTCGTCGATGACGATCACGATGTGCGGCTGGTCGGGCGGCGGCGGGGCGTTGCGGGTGAACCGCTGCCGGTCGCGCAGGTTCTCGTCCAGCATCGCCTCGATCTCGGCGAGCGAGTTCGCCATCATGCGGCGCTGGCCGATGCCGTCGATGTCGGTGGGGTGCTGCACGTGCGGCAGCCACTTCGCCCACTCCCACAGCTGCTTGGTGCGGCCCGCGCTGACGACCGCGATCAGCAGGTCGTCCGGGGCGTGGAAGGTGACGAGCTGGGCGATGAGGGCACGCGCGAGGTCGCGGCGGTCCTCGATCTCGCCGAGCAGGCCGACCGCGGCGAAACCGCGCAGTGCGATGGAGATCGGCAGGTCGGGCACGAGCGAGTGGGCGCGCACGAACCGGCGCAGCGCCAGCGTCGCGATCGGCTCCAGCTCCTCGACGGGACCGGTCTGCGGCGGCACCAGGCGGGTGGCGAGGCGCTGCGAGCCCCGTCCCGCGCGCAGGTGGCAGAAGTCGGGGTCGTTCTGGCGGCGTTCCCACATGCGCCGGGTGGTGGCGAGCGACCACAGCATCTGCGGGTCGGGGTGCACCCACTCGCGTTCGGCGCGCTGTTCGTCGGCGGCCTCGCGAGCACGGTCGCGCATCTGGCCGAGGTACCGCAGGTAGTCCTTGCGGTCCTCGTTCATCTCGGCTTTCTTCTGGCCCTTGCCGGAGCCCATGCCGCTCGCCATCATGCCGATGGTCGAGATCATCATCATGCCGGGCATGATCATCGCCGCCGGCTGCCGCGGGGCGAAGTAGAACATCATGCCCATCATGCCCACGGACGCGACGATCATCACGACGGGCATCGCCTTCATCATGATGTTGCCGGGGATGATCCGGGGAACCTCGGGTGGCGGCTCGAGGTGGACCTCACCGCCAGGAGGCCGGGGAGCAGCAAGGCGTGCCGTTCGCTTGAACTGCAGCGTGCTCAACTGACAGGCACCTCTTCGACTCTCGTTACGCCACCAGTAGCAACCGACACTATTGCGCATCTGCGCGCGTCACGAAGGTGGGTCGGGAAAAAACCCAGTCGAACGTGTTCCGCGAACACCACGTGCGAAGGGCGCCGGTGCGGCCATACTAGGGCCGCCCGGCGCACGTCCGAGTGGACCAATAGGGTCGGGCACATTGTTTGCAAGCGCTGATCTGACTTAGGGGGCCCTGGTGGCGACCGGTACGACGGTGTTCAGCCGTGTCACGGTGGTGGCACCTCGAACGCGTATCGACGTCGCGCTGCCTGCCGACGTGGCGGTGGCCGATCTCCTGCCGATGCTGTTGGACATGGCGAGAGAAGCCACTCCGGACGGTGGTGTCCGGCACGGCGGCTGGTGCCTCGCGAAGCTCGGCGACAGCCCGCTCGACCCGGCGCGCACGCTGGCGTCGCTCGGTGTCGTCGACGGCGAGCTGCTGCAGTTGCGCCGCCGCAACGAGAACCCGCCGCCGCCGTTGTACGACGACGTCGTCGACGCGATCGCGGAGTCCGACCCGGACTCGTTCCGGCCCTGGACCAAGGAGACCGCGCAGAAGTTCGGTCACATCGCCGGCGCGCTCGCGTTGATCGCCGCCGCGGTGGCGCTGTTCCTGTCCGCCCCTGTCGCGCCCGGTGACCGGGGTGGCAGCGCCCTGGCCGCCGCGATCGCCGCGGGTGTCGCCGCCATCGCCGCGCTGGCAACGGGCGCGACCATCGCGCGGGCGTACCGGGCGGCGTCGACGGGCGTGCTGATCGCCGCGTGCGGTTCGCTGCCGATGGCGTTCGTGGCGGGCTTCCACGCCGTACCCGGTGTCGGGTTCAACCCGAAGATGCTGCTCGGTTCCGCACTGCTGATGATCTTCGCGTGGGGCGGCATCCTGCTGATCGGCCAGGGCATCACGGTGTTCATCGCCGCGGCGACGGGCGGCACCCTGGTGGCGCTCGCGTTCCTGGTCGCGACGTTCGTCGACCACCCGCTCACCGGTGTGGCCGCAGCGACCGGTGCCGTGGCACTCGCCGCGCTGTCGATGCTGCCCCGGCTTACGCTGCAGCTGGCCAAGATCCCGCCGCCCGTCGTGCCGACGAACGCGGAGGACCTCAAGGAGGACACCGGCTTCCCGGAGTTCGCCGTCATCGAGCGCCGCACCGCCGTCGCGCACGAGTACCTCACCGGCATGATCATCGGTACGGGTGTCGTGGCCGCGCTGGCCGCCATCGTCGCCGCGTCCGCCGCCACGGTCTGGGGCCCGATCTACGGCGTCGTCGTCGCGATCGTGCTGATGATGCGCGGCCGGGCGTACGCGAACGGCGCGCAGGCCGTGGCACTGCTGTCCACCGGCCTGTTCGCCAGCGCCGGCATCCTGCTCGGCTGGCTGATCTCGTCGAGCGAGTTCAACCGCATCGTCTTCGTGTTCGGCACGCTGCTGATCCTCGGCGCGGCCGCGCTGGTGCTCGGCGTCGTGTTCCCCGGCCAGAAGTTCTCGCCGCCACTGCGCCGCACCGTCGACATCATCGAGGCGGTCCTCATCGCCGCGGTGGTGCCGGTGGCGCTCGCGGTGATGGACATGTACTCGGTCTTCAGGGGCCTGATCAACGTATGAGGACCGGCATGAGGCGCACCACGGCGGCTGCGACCGCCGGACTGCTGCTGCTGACGGGGGCGGTGCCGCACGCCTCCGCGCAGCCGTCCTCCACCCCGGCCGCGGCCCGACCGAACTCGGTTCCGCCGGACCTGCCGCCGAACACCCCTCCGCCGGAGGACAAGGGCATACCGGACGTGAAGTACGAGCGCACCACCAAGGGGTGCGTCGAGTCCGACACCAAGAGCGAGCTGATCAAGTACATGCCGTGGGGGCAGGTCCACCTGAACCTGCAGCAGGCGCACACCTTCGCGACGGGCAAGGGCGTCCGGATCGCGATCATCGACACGGGCGTCGACCCGCGGAACCCGCGCTTCGGCAACCGCGTCATCCCCGGTGGCGAGTACGTCGACAACTCGAACGGCAAGAACGGCACCGACGACTGCGACGGCCACGGCACCGAGGTGGCCGGCGTCGCCGCGGCGGCCAAGACCGAGGGCGACTTCGTCGGCGCCGCACCGGAAGCGGAGATCCTGGCGATCCGCCAGACCAGCGACCGGTACGAGTACAAGGGCGACGCGAACAACGAGAAGCGCGCCTCCGCCGGCAAGGTGAGCACGCTGGCCCAGGCCATCGTGCGCGCGGCGAAGCAGAACGCCAAGGTCATCAACATCTCGCTGACCAACTGCGGCACGCCCAAGGGCTTCAGCCCGGACGACAAGCAGCTGCAGGCCGCGATCAGGTGGGCCGTCGACGTCCAGGACGCCGTGATCGTCACGGCGGCCGGCAACCTGAGCGACCAGGGCACCGGGTGTCCCAAGCAGAACGACAACCTGGACCCGACCAACGTGAACTCGATCTCGTCGCCGGCGTGGTTCGCCAACGACGTGCTGTCGGTGGGGTCGATCTCGCGCTCGGGCGCGGTGTCCTCGTTCAGCGTCTGGGGTCCGTGGGTAAGCATCGCCGCGCCGGGTGAGGAGATCATCTCCGTCGACCCCAAGGGCACCGGCCTGACGAACGCGAACGTCACCGCGCAGGGCACGACCGACATCAAGGGCACCAGCTTCGCCTCGCCGTACGTCGCCGGCATCACCGCGCTGGTGCGCGAGCGGTTCCCGAACCTCAAGGCGCGCCAGGTGATGGACCGGCTCAAGGCCACGGCCCTGCACCCCGGCAACGTGTCCGGAAAGGACAACAAGATCGGCTACGGCATGATCAACCCGGTGGCCGCGCTGACCGCGGTGCTGCCCTCGGAGGCGCCGGGGTTCCAGAAGCCGCAGCCGAAGGAGCTGAACACCACCGTCACGCCGCCCGCCGGCCTGGACTGGCCGCCGATCATCGTGGCGCTGTCCGGCATCGGTCTCGGCGGCGCGCTGCTGATGCTGACGTTGTTCGTGCGCAACTCGCTCAACCGCAAGCGCGGCAGACAGGCCTAGCCCGCGCAGCGCGATGAGAACGGCCCCACCGGAATTCACCGGTGGGGCCGTTCTCGTTGTGCTGGACGACTTTCAGTCGTCGTCGCCGATCACCTTCGGCGCCGCCTTCTTCGGTTTGCCGAGCAGGTCGTCGATCGAGCCGGTGAGCCGCTGGCGCGGCTTGTGCTCCTTGTCGCCGCCCTGCTGACCGCCACCGCCCATCATGCCGCCCATCATCGGCATGCCGCCCATCATTCCGGCACCGCCGGGCACGCCCCCAGGACGTCCACCAGCGGCCGGGGCGGCGGCACCACCCTTCTCCGCGGGCGGTGGTTGCTCAGAGACGCCTGTGGCGCCTCCGAACTGCATCTGCGGCGGCGGTGTGGCGGACGCGGCGGGAGCACCGACCGAACCGACCCCGCCCGCACCGCCGCCACCGCCGGTCGACGGGGTACCGCCACCGCCCTTGCCCGCGGCGACCGTGTCGGAAGCCTTGGGCTGGTCGGGAGTCTTGGCCTCCGGCTTGGCCGGAGCGGTGTACGTCCAGTCCTTCTCGGGGTACTTGTGCTCCATGCGCACGGCGTCGAACTTGCCGGCCTCACCGGAAACCCCGTCGCACAGCTTGAGAAACGCCTCGAGCACCTGCCGCGCGGCCTCGTGCAGCTCGCGGACAGGGTCCTTGAGCTCCTCGATGTGCTTGATCGCGCGCTGGTCGCCCTCCAGGGGCAGCGCCGCCGTGCCGGACACCGAGTCTGCGGCGTCGGCGAGCACGTGCGCCATGTCCTGGACGATGTCGCGGACGCCGTCCGCGGTCTCCTCCAACGCTTCCGCCATCGCGTTCATCGCGTCGGACATGTCGCCGCCCGCGAGCCCCACCTTGCGCATGTGGTCGAGGAACGCGTCGGCGTCCTTGCCCTCCCACCGCGCGTCGACCCCTCCGAGCGGTGCCGCAACGTGCTTGTTGACCGCCTCGGTCACCTTCGCCGCCTTGCGCCAGCGTTCGGCTTCCTCGCGCAGGTCGTTCCAGTCGCCCACGAGCGGGTCGAAGAAGTCGTGCACGAGGTCCACGACACCGAGCTTGCGGCTCACCCGCGAGAGGTAGTCGAGCTCGGGACCGACCTCGGCCGCGATCTGCCTGCCGTCCTTGGCCACCACAGCTCCCCCTACCGCCGATCGGCCTTCTTGATCTGGTGCAGGGCCTCCTGCTCGTGACGGCCGTGCTGCCTGGCCACCTCGTGCAGGCCCTTCGCGGCCGCGTCGAGCGTGTCGCAGGCGCGGGCGAGCTGCGAGTTCAACAGCTCGGCCGCACGCGCGTAGCCCTGGGAGCTGCCCAGCGTTCTGCCGATCTCACCGAACGACTCGGGGCGCAGCGGGGACACCTTCATGGCGTCCCGCACCCGCCTCAGATCGTCCGTCGTGCCGTCGATCCGGTCGGCGTAGGCCTCCAACCACTCCGAATCGACGGTGATGCGACCGGCCACGACTGTCCCCTTACGACACTTCCGGATGCATTTGCGTGCATTCGACGGTGATGCACCCGGAACGGTTCCGCTACTTCTGGGTGGACTGCGGATCCTTGATCGTGCCCTTGGGCGTGGGAATCGCGTCGTAGCTGCGGTTCGCCTCGTTCTTGTTGAGCTGCGGTCCCATCGGCAACAGGCTCAGGATCTGGTTCGGCGCCGGCGGGAAGTTCCCCTCGAGGCCCAGCGCCGCCGCGGTCCCGGCGTCCGGGATGCCGTAGCGGACACCGCGACCGGTGACGATCTGCACCGGGCCGGTCCCGAAGTCGCCCTTGCCCTGGCTCGCCCGCACCACCGCCTGCTTGCCCGGCAGCATCAGGAACTGGTCGATGATCTCGCCACCGGCACCCGCCGCGTTCAGCTCGACCGGGGTCATCTCCTGCGGGCCGGGCAGCTTGGAGCCGATCGTCACCGAGGTGTGCTCGGCCTTGGTCGACTCCGTGTAGTTCTCGGCCTTCCAGCCGAGGCAGACAACGGTGTTGCCGGCGTTCGCCTCCAGCGTGGTCGGGATCTTGTCCGGGTACGACTCGAGCTTGAGCGGGTTCTTCGGGTCCTTGTGGTTCGCGACGGCGCTCGGCGAGAGCTTGATCGCCTGCTTGTTGTTCGAGTACGCCCAGCGCAGCAGGTCGCCGACGGTCTCGTCGACGGTCTGGAAACCGTCCTCCAGCGCCACCAGGTACTCGGGCGCGCCGGTCCGCTCGATCTCGACGACCTCACCGATGTTGACGTTCGTCTCGGTGACGTAGGTCGCCCGCTTGCCCTGGTTCGGGACGGCGGGGGCGGTCATCGGAGCGACCTCGGGGATCGCGTTCAGCAGCGCCGTGCTGATCGCGCGCGGCTGCTTGCCCTTCAGGTTGAGCGCGTTCAGCACCTTGTCGTTCTTGAGGTCCACCTCGGCGCGAACCGTCGACGACGAGATGTCGTCCAGCTCGTTGGGCTTCTTGTAGATCAGGTAGGCCTTCTTGGCGCCGGTGCGCTGCTGCACCAGCACCGCCTCCTCGCCCAGGTCCGTGTTGCCGCGGCTCACGCCGGCGATGACCGAGGTCTTGATCTGGTTCTCCGCCGCCTGGTTCTCGCGGAACTCGTCCAGGTCGAGCGTGTCGCAGACCGACCACTGCGCGTCGATGCGGAGGTTCGGCTTCGGCAGCACGTCCGGCGCGTCCGGCAGACCGGTGAGACGGCCGCGCGGCAGCCCGGCCAGTGTCGCCTCGCTCACCAGCTTCGGCTCGCCGCCCGCGACCTGGGCCTGCCCGCCACCCGCGGTGCCGCCCGGCGCGTCGCCGCCACCGGCCTGCTGGTCGGGGTTGTTGCGCGAGTACCAGAGCAGCCGGGCCGAGGCCAGGTTCGTCATCGGGATCAGGCGCTTCGGCGCGGCATCGACCACGTAGACCTGGCCGGTCTCCTTGCTGATGGCGATCTGCGTCTGGTCGTCGAGGCGCGGTGCCGGCTTGAAAAGCCCGTACACGAGGAAGCCGAGCAGACCGACGATGCCCAGGACCACGCCGACCGCTGTCGCGCGCGAGTGATTGCGCATGGGGTCATGCAGCATCACTGCGTCTCTGCGGACCAGAGCGGACTGCATCCGCCGCAGGACGAATTGGTAGGCCTGGACCTGTGACTTGGTGGTGGGTGTTGATGCCATTCTCGGCTCGCTGCTCTCCCAGTCGCGGTACGGTTCGGCAGGATAGCCGGACGCAGGTTGCTCCGTGGGCCGGTTCGCCAAGCCCACCGACCATCGAGGGGAAAGAGACCACAACGGATGTCCGTGACCACTCCACATCCGCCCCGGCCGAACCCAGGGATGGCGCGGCCGCAGGGACCTGCGGGTCCTGGCCAGCAGGCACCCGTGCCTCCGCGTCCTGTCGGGCGTGTCCGGCGCAGAGGTGCCGGAGTCAGCCTCGGCTCTTTGCCCGTCTCGAACGTGGTCACGATCGAGATCGGTCTCGCGATCGCACTCCTCGTGCTCTCACTCATGGGCGTGAAGGACTCAGCCGGCGCGCTGAACGTCGTCTCCGTCTCGATCGCCGGCGGTGTGCTCCTCATCGCACTGATCCTGGCTTTCACCCGATCGCGTGGTCGTTGGCTCACTCAGTGGATCGGTGTCCGGCTCCGCTACAACTTCCGGTCGCACAGCCGCACCGCGAACCGCGTCGCACCGCAGGAGTCCAAGCCCGGTGACGACGAGATGCAGGTGCTCGGCCCGGAGGACCCCCGCGTCGCGCTGTTGCGCCTCGCGATCCCGGACCTGGTGATCGCGAAAGGCGTCGACCACGAACGCCGCCCGCTCGCGCTGTCGTGGCACGACGGCGTGTGGACGGCGGTGCTGCTTGTCGACCCGACCCCGCCGCTGATCTCCCCGGTCGGTTCCGCGCCGTCGCTCCCGCTCGGCGCGCTGGCGCCCTGTCTGGAGGACCGCGGTGTCGTCCTGGACGCGATCACCGTGATCTGGCACTGCTATCCCGGCAGCGCGGCACTCCCGCCGAACGCGCCGGCGGTCAGCTCGTACATGGAGGTGCTCGGCCCGCTGCCCGCGGCCGCCAGGCGCACCACGTGGATCACGGTGCGGCTCGACCCGCGCCGCTGTGGCGAGGCGATCAGGGAGCGTGGCGGCGGCGTCGTCGGTGCACACCGCGCGTTGATCGGCGCGCTTTCCCGTGTCCGCAACGCTCTCGAGTCCGCCGGCGTGACGATCCGCCCGCTCGACTCGGACGAGCTGCTGCGCGCGGCGATCTCGTCCGCGGAGCTGACCGCCGCCGTCGGCAACACGAACCCCGTGTCGCTGCGGGAGAAGTGGTCGGGCGTCACCGCGGGTGGCGTCGGTCACGCGAGCTACGCGATCACCGGCTGGCCGTCGAAGGGCCTGAAGGGCAACCTGAACTCGCTCACGGGCGTGCGTGCGCTGTCCTCGACGCTGGCGATGTCGATCTCACCGTCCCGTGAGGACGGTCAGGTCTCGCTGCGCGGCCTGGTGCGGGTGAGCGCCCGCACGCCGAGCGAACTGGACCGCGCGGAGGACCAGTTGGCGAAGCTGAGCAACAACCTCGACATCACGCTGACCCCGTTGCGTGGCATGCAGCTCGCCGGCCTGGCCGCGACGCTGCCGCTGGGAGGTGCGGCATGAGCTCGTCCCGTCTGCTCGACACGCGTGGCGGCGGCGCGGTGGCACCGGAGTTCCTGGTGTCGCCGAACATGCTCGACGTGGTCAGCCCGAGCGGCGACCGCGGCGGCATGATGCTCGGCCAGGGCACCAAGGGCGAACCGCTGACGGTGTCCGTGCTGCGTCCCACCCCGACCCGCATGGTGGTCGTCGGCGGCCTCTACCTGGCCCGCCAGATCGCGTTGCGGGCCATGGCGACCGGCGCGTGGATCATCATCGCGACGGGCCGCCCGCAGGCCTGGCAGCCGGTCGTGCGCGCAGCGGGCCAGGGCCCGGACGGCCGCCCGTCCCAGCTCGTCCAGCTCCGTCGCCTGTCGCCCGCCGACCTGCCGCGACCGACCGAGGACATGCCGCTGCTCGTCATCCACGACGGCGGCCACGTTCCGCAGGAGCTGTTCCCGCCCCGTGCGCCGTGGCAGACCACGATGTACGTGCTGCCGTACCTGCACCCGCAGGCCGCGTCGACGGCGAACAACGCGGACCTCGTGCTGCTGCAGCGCCTCCCGATGGGCCAGGCGCAGCTCGCCGGCCAGATGTGGCGCCTGCGGCCGCAGATGTTCCAGCAGCTGACCCAGCTGAAGGACGACCAGGTGATCGCGATGGGCCAGGACATGTGGGCACACCTGCGCCTGTACACGACACCTGCCGAGCAGCAGATCCTCGGAGCGGTACGCCGAGGCGATTGAGACGGTGTTCGTCTGCCGCTGCTCCGCAGACGGCAGCGAGTTCGTCTGGAAGTCGGCCATCCGGCCCCCGCTTCGGCCCGAATCGCCTGCGGCGGTTGACCCGAAGGGGCGCCCGGACGACCGACACGAACTCGCTCGACGAAATAGGCGAAACTTGCGCCCCGAACGGTTCATCGTTCGGGGCGCAATTGTTCTGTCCATAGATCAGCGGAACCAATTAATTAACAAAGCGCAGCAAATCTGTTGATTCGCCATTCGAAGGTAGTTTCGTGGACCTTCTTGTGCGAAATCCGTCTGCGCCACTAAGAAAACTCTCACCTGCACGACCCTGCGACGAGGGAGCACGCTGCTATGGGTGAATCGTGGCTCAGACGAGCGGCTGGAATCGGACTGGTGGCGGGCACAGCGCTCGCACTGACGTCCGTCTCCGCCACCGCTGCGCCCGAGGGGGAGATTCGGAACCTCGGTGCGTCCAACGCGGTCAAGGACAACTACATCGTCGTGCTGAAGGACATGAGCACGACCAGTGTGGAGAACATCAGCGCTAAGTACAGCGCGAAGGTGAAACACACCTACAAGTCCGCTTTGCGCGGTTTCTCCGCGCAGATGTCCGAAGCCCAGGCCAAGCGCCTGGCAGCCGACCCGGCCGTCGCCCACGTCGAGCAGGACGGCGAGGTCCACCTCTCGGAGACGCAGACCCCGACCCCGTCGTGGGGCCTCGACCGCATCGACCAGCGCACCCTCCCACTGGACAACAGCTACACCTACCCGAACCGCGGCGCGGGCGTCACCGCCTACATCATCGACACGGGCATCCGCGTCTCCCACAGCGACTTCGGTGGCCGAGCGGTCCACGGCCGCGACACCGTCGACAACGACAACGATGCCACCGACTGCAACGGCCACGGAACTCACGTCGCGGGCACCGTGGGCGGCACGAAGTACGGCGTCGCCAAGGACGTGAAGCTGGTCGCCGTCCGAGTCCTGAACTGCGCGGGCTCCGGCACCTTCGCGGGCGTGATCGCGGGCATCGACTGGGTCACCGAGCAGGTCAACAGCAACCCGGCCAACAAGCCCGCGGTGGCCAACATGTCACTGGGCGGCGGCGCCAACCAAACCGTCGACGACGCCGTGAAGCGCTCCATCGACGCAGGCGTCACCTACGGCCTGGCCGCCGGCAACGACAACGGTGGCAACGCCTGCAACACCTCCCCGGCCCGCACGCCGGAGGCGATCACCGTCGGCTCCACCGACCGCACCGACGCGCGCTCGTCGTTCTCGAACCTGGGCAGCTGCCTCGACATCTTCGCCCCCGGCCGTGACATCACCTCGGCCTGGCTGACCAACGACGACGCCACCAACACCATCAGCGGTACCTCGATGGCCACCCCGCACGTGGTGGGCGCGGCAGCGGTGTTCCTCGGCTCGTCCCCGACGGCAACCCCGCAGCAGGTCCGCGACGCCCTGGTGGAGAACGCCACCTCCGACGCCGTCTCCAGCCCCGGCACCGGCTCCCCGAACAAGCTCCTGCACATCACCGGCACGGCCCCCGGCAACCCGCCCGGCCAGTGCCCGGCCGCCACCAACGACGCCGACACTGCCATCCCCGACGCCTCCTCGGTGACCTCGTCCATCACCATCGCGGACTGCAACGGCAAGGCCAGCACCACCGGCACGGTGAAGGTGGCCATCAAGCACACCTACCGCGGCGACCTGGAACTGGCCCTGATCACCCCGTCCGGCGCCGTGAAGACCCTGAAGGTCTCGAACGGCAGCGACAGCGCCGACGACCTCAACGCCACCTACAGCATCAACGTGTCCGCTGAGGACGCCAACGGCACCTGGCAGCTGCGGGTCCGCGACCTCTACCGCCAGGACACCGGCTACATCGACTCCTGGACGCTCGACATCTAGAACTCTCGTCTCACCCCTCGGAGCCCCCGGTCCCCCCGCCGGGGGCTCCTCCCTCTTCGAGGAGTCGTCCTCAGCTCGACAGCGTCCGGACCTTCCGCGTGGCCTCGGCCCTGGCCGCCAGCTCGGAATCCTCGGGGAAGTCGACGCGCACCAGGCACAGGCCGTGCGCCGGAGCCACGGTAACGCCGCTGGAACGCGCGTGGAGCGACAAAAGGGACCCGGGCCACTCCACCGGCTTGCGCCCCTCCCCGACGGCCAGCAGCGCCCCGATGAGCGACCGGACCATCGAGTGGCAGAAGGCGTCGGCGGACACGAACGCCGTGATCACGTCGTCGTTGCCGCGCGCCAATTCGAGGCGCTGCAGCTCACGGATCGTCGTCGCACCCTCGCGCCGTTTGCAGAACGCGCAGAAGTCGTGTTCGCCCAGCAGGAGCAGAGCCGCCGCGTTCATCGCGGAAACGTCGAGCGGACGTGGCCAGGCCAGCGTGTCCAACCGTCGCAACGGATGCGCGCCGAACGCGGTATCCGAGACCCGGTACTCGTAGTGCCGCCGCAACGCCGAGAACCGCGCGTCGAAGGCAGTCGGCACGACCCGAGCGGAAAACACCCGCACATCCGTGGGCAACGCACGGGCCAACCGCTTGGGCAGCCCCGCGACATCCACAGTGGACGGCAGGTCGGCGTGAGCGACCTGGCCGGAGGCGTGCACGCCGGCATCGGTCCGGCCGGCCACGGTCAAAGTCACGTCCTCGCGCAACACCATCGACAGGGTGTCCTCGAGGACTCCGCACACGGTTCGCCGCGAGGGCTGGCGAGCCCATCCGGAGAACTCGGTCCCGTCGTAGGCGAGGTCGAAGCGCACACGAACGAGCCCGCCGTCCCCGGAAGCGGGAACGACGGGCTCGTCAGCAGACGTACTGCTCAGGACTTGTCCTTGTCAGCGGACTCGTCCTTGGCCTCCTCGGCCTCGACCGCTTCAGCGGTCGGCTCGCCGTCAACCTCGACAACGCCCTCGGCGGGCTCGTCGGAGGCGTCCTTGGTCGCGGACTCGGGCGCCTCGGCGTCCTGGTCGACGACCGCGGCGGCCGGCTTCTCGTCCTTGGCGAACTTCGTCTTGCGCGCGGCCTCGGCCTCGGTCGAGACGAGCTTCTGCTGCACCAGCTCGATGACGGCCATGGGGGCGTTGTCGCCCTTGCGCGCCAGCGTCTTCGTGATGCGGGTGTAGCCGCCGGAACGGTCGCTGAAGAACGGACCGATCTCCGCGATCAGCTTGTGCACGACGTCCTTGTCGCGGATCAGCTTCATGATCTCGCGACGGTTGTGCAGGTCACCGACCTTGGCCTTGCTGATCAGCTTCTCGGCGTACGGACGCAGCCGCTTCGCCTTCGCCTCAGTGGTCTTGATCCGGCCGTGCTGGAACAGCGCCGTCGCCAGGTTGGCGAGCAGCAGCCGCTCGTGCGCCGGAGACCCACCGAGCCGTGGGCCCTTGGTAGGGGTGGGCATCGCTTGCTCCTGTAGTAACTAAAGAGATCCTCTGCTCTGAAACGAGCGTCAGAGCTGCTCGGTCTCCGCGTAGTCCTGACCGTCGTCGTGGGGGTCCAGACCGGCACCGGCACCCCAGCCGCCATCGGCGGGGTGGTAGTCCGACGCGGCGGCGGACGGGTCGAACCCAGGAGGCGAGTCCTTCAGCGCGAGGCCGAGGCCGACGAGCTTCATCTTGACCTCGTCGATCGACTTCGCACCGAAGTTGCGGATGTCCAGCAGGTCCGCCTCGCTGCGCGAAACCAGCTCGCCGACGGTGTGGATGCCTTCCCGCTTCAAGCAGTTGTAGGAACGGACCGTGAGGTCCAGATCCTCGATAGGCATCGCGAACGCGGCGATGGTGTCGGCCTCGGCCGGCGACGGGCCGATCTCGATGCCCTCGGCGTCGATGTTCAGCTCGCGAGCGAGGCCGAACAGCTCAACCAGGGTCTTACCCGCGGAGGCAACCGCGTCCCTCGGGGTGATCGAGGGCTTGGTCTCCACGTCGAGGATCAGCTTGTCGAAGTCCGTCCGCTGCTCAACACGCGTGGCCTCGACCTTGTACGTCACCTTGAGAACCGGCGAGTAGATCGAGTCAACGGGGATGCGGCCGATCTCGGCGCCCGCCTGCTTGTTCTGCACCGCAGGGACGTAGCCGCGACCGCGCTCGACGACGAGCTCGATCTCCAGCTTGCCCTTGCCGTTCAGGGTCGCGATGTGCAGGTCGGGGTTGTGCACGGTGACACCGGCCGGAGGCACGATGTCGCCCGCGGTCACCACACCGGGGCCCTGCTTGCGCAGGTACATGGTCACCGGCTCGTCCTCTTCGGACGAGACGACGAGCTCCTTGAGGTTCAGGATGACGTCGGTGACGTCCTCCTTCACCCCGGGAACCGTGGTGAACTCGTGCAGCACGCCGTCGATGCGGATGCTCGTGACAGCAGCACCGGGGATCGACGAGAGCAGCGTGCGGCGGATCGAGTTGCCGAGCGTGTAACCGAAGCCCGGCTCCAGCGGTTCGATGACGAACCGGGAACGGGTCTCGGAGACCGCTTCCTCGCCGAGCGAGGGGCGCTGGGAAATCAGCACTGGGTTCTTCCTTCCTACGACGACGACCGCTATTTGACGCCGTCAAAGACGCCGGTCGCGGAGACCGGCAAACGCACTCGGCACACCCTTCGCGCCGATGCGGGACCCGACCGCCGGCGACGGCGAACCGCCGCCGACGAGAGGATCACTTCGAGTAGAGCTCGACGATGAGCTGCTCGGTGACAGGCGTGTCGATCTGCGCGCGCTCGGGCAGCTGGTGCACGAGGATGCGCAGGTTCGACGGAACGACCTGCAGCCAAGCGGGAATCGGGCGGTCACCGAAGGACGCGCGAGCAGCCTCGAAGGGCAGCGTCGGCATGGACTTCGGCTTCACGTCGATGATGTCGAACTTCGACACCTGGTAGCTCGGGATGTTCACCTTGTGGCCGTTGACCAGAAAGTGCCCGTGGCTGACCAGCTGGCGAGCCTGGCGACGCGTGCGGGCGAGGCCCGCGCGGTACACCACGTTGTCGAGGCGGGCCTCGAGGATCTGGAGCAGGTTCTCACCGGTCTTGCCCGGACGACGAACCGCTTCCTTGTAGTAGCGGACGAACTGCTTCTCGAGGACGCCGTAGGTGTAGCGAGCCTTCTGCTTCTCCTGGAGCTGCAGCAGGTACTCGGACTCCTTGACCCGACCGCGGCCGTGCTGGCCGGGCGGGTACGGACGGCGCTCGAACGCCTGGTCCCCACCAACGAGGTCAACCTTCAGGCGGCGCGAGATACGCGTCGCAGGTCCCGTGTAACGAGCCATTAGTTCTTACTCCTCCCCGTGCCTCAGACCCGGCGCCGCTTGGGCGGGCGGCAGCCGTTGTGGGGCTGCGGGGTCACGTCCTGAATGGTGCCGACCTCGAGACCAGCGGCCTGCAGCGAACGGATCGCGGTTTCACGGCCGGAGCCGGGACCCTTCACGAACACGTCCACCTTGCGCATGCCGTGCTCGGCGGCCTTGCGGGCGGCGTTCTCGGCAGCCATCTGCGCCGCGAACGGCGTGGACTTGCGCGAGCCCTTGAAGCCCACGTGGCCGGCGGACGCCCAGCTGATCACGTTGCCCATCGGGTCCGTGATGGACACGATGGTGTTGTTGAACGTGCTCTTGATGTGCGCCTGGCCGTGCGAGACGTTCTTCTTTTCCTTGCGCCGGATCTTCTTGACCCCGGCTCCCGTGCGGGACTTGGGTGGCAAAACGAACTCCTAAGTTGAGGGCAGTAGACCCGAGGTCTTACTTCTTGCCGGCCTTCTTCTTGCCGGCCACGGTCTTCTTCGGACCCTTGCGGGTACGAGCGTTCGTCTTCGTGCGCTGACCGCGAACGGGCAGGCCGCGACGGTGCCGAAGACCCTCGTAGCAACCGATCTCCATCTTGCGACGGATGTCGGCCGCGACCTCACGGCGAAGGTCACCCTCGACCTTGTAGTTCGTCTCGATGTGGTCCCGCAGCTTGGCGAGGTCGTCGTCCGTCAGATGCTTGACCCGGAGGTCGGGAGAGATCTGGGTGGCGGCGAGCAGCTCCTTGGAGCGCGTACGACCGATGCCGAAGATGTAGGTGAGCGCGATCTCCATCCGCTTTTCGCGGGGGAGGTCTACGCCAGCGAGTCGTGCCATGTGGCGGTTAACTCCTGTCGATTACTTCCAGGTCTGCTCCTCGCCCGATTCCGGTGACTGACTCGCTGTGTGTCGTTCCGGCTGCTCTCACAGCCGGTGTCCCGGCCCCGGCCTGGAATCCGGGGGTGTCCGCACGCTTGAAGCCCTGCGTGCGGCAGGTGCGAGGAGTGTCTCGTTACTGCGTCATCGATGATCTCGACGAGCGCGTGGTGGAACTGCTCAGCCCTGGCGCTGCTTGTGGCGCAGGTTCTCGCAGATCACCATGACCCGGCCGTGACGGCGGATCACCTTGCACTTGTCGCAGATCTTCTTGACGCTCGGCTGGACCTTCACGCCTGAGATCTCCTGCTACTGGAGGTCACTTGTAGCGGTAGACGATGCGCCCGCGGGACAGGTCGTAGGGCGAGAGCTCCACGACAACCCGGTCCTCAGGGAGGATGCGGATGTAGTGCTGTCGCATCTTGCCGCTGATGTGCGCGAGTACCTTGTGACCGTTCTCCAACTCGACCCTGAACATCGCGTTGGGGAGCGGCTCGACTACGCGGCCCTCGACCTCAATGGCCCCGTCCTTCTTGCCCATGTCCTCCGCGTTTCGTGACGGTGGTAATAACCTTTGGACGCGCGCCAACCCGGTTCGATCTCACCTCGGAGGGCATGACTGAACCGGCGCGACGGATGCGCCACCTGACCAGTGTACGCAGTTCACTCCGGCAACCCAAATCGGCCCCACTCGGAGCTCTCCGCCGGCCGTGCACAGCTCACCAGCAGGGCCCGGAGCCGCGTGATCTCGTTGATCTCCGCCTCGTGCAGACCGAGCACGGACTTGAGCGTCCGGACGCGCTGAGCGGCGATCGCGCTGCCGTAGCCGGTGTCGTCAGAACACCGCTGAGCTGCGTTGTTGAGCGCAACGTCGCCGGATCCGATGCCGTAGCTCTCGAGACTCGGGTCGCCGGGCCCCCGCTGGGTGAACCCGGCCCGGTCGAGGCAGTGCAGCAGCATCACGCCGAGCGCCCGCGTCTGCGCGACCTCCGGCCCGGAGTTCAGCCGCGCGTTCCACTCGCGGACGACAGTGTCGTGCAGCGCCGTGATACGAGTCACGGCGTCGACGTACTCGGGCCCGGCGTCGGCCCGCGCCTTGCCTCCACACCCGCCGTCGACCGGGAGCGGCGGGCTGACGAAGTTCGGCCGGACGATCTGCACGTCGGAGAACGGCGGCTCGCACCGCTCGACCTCCGCGATGGCGTCGGCCAGGAAGATCCGGTCGGCGATCTGCTCCGCCGGAACGTCCTGGTAGGTGAAGTCGGTGGCCGGCTTGGTGGCAGCGCAGCCTGAAACTGAAATCAGTAGGGCGGACAGGACGAAACGGGTGACCCCCACAATGCCCCCAAGCATTGGACTCGTTCGTCACCTCGACCATATCGGGGTTGAGAAACGAAATAACCCCGCTCACCTCACGGCGAACGGGGTTGTTCCAGGTGCTCGGGTTAGTCCTCTTCAGGTGCGGTGAGCACCCAGGGACCGTCCTCCGTGATCGCGACGCTGTGCTCCCAGTGCGCGGCCCGCGTCCCGTCGAGCGTGATGACGGTCCAGCCGTCCTCCAGCTCCTGGGAGTCGTCCGTGCCGAGCGTCAGCATCGGTTCGATCGCGATGGCCATGCCGACCTTGAGCTTCGGCCCCTTGCCGGGCTTGCCGAAGTTCGGCAGGAACGGGTCCATGTGCATCTTGGTGCCGATGCCGTGGCCACCGTAGTCCGCGACGATGCCGTACTCGATGCCGTCGCGCTCACCCGACTCGATGGCCGAGGACTCGATGGCGAACGAGATGTCCGTGAGCCGCCCGCCGGGCACCGCGGCCTCGATGCCCGCGAGCATCGACAGCCTGGTCGCCTCGGACAGCTTGTGGTCGGCCGGCGAGAGCTCACCGCAGCCGACGGTGACGGCGGAGTCGCCGTGCCAGCCGTCGAGGATCGCACCGCAGTCGATCGAGATCAGGTCACCCTCGGCGAGCACCTGCTTCTTGCTCGGGATGCCGTGGACGATCTGCTCGTTCACCGACGCGCAGATGCTCGCCGGGAAGCCGTGGTAGCCCTTGAACGACGGGATGGCGCCGGCGTCGCGAATGGTCTGCTCGGCGATCTCGTCGAGCTCCCACGTGGACACACCGGGCTTGACCGCGTCGACGACGTTGCGCAGCGCACGCGCCACGACCAGGCCGGAGGCGCGCATCGCCTCCAGCTGGCCACGGGTCTTGATCTCGATCATGCGTTCACTGCCTGAAACACCTGTGACGACAGAGCGGAGCCGGTCAAGCAGTCCACCTGTCACTTCTCGCCGCGCAGCGAGTGCAGCGCCGCGAGGGCACGCTCACTGATCTCGTCGATCTCACCGACGGCGTCGATGGAGATGACCTTCTTCGCGTAGTAGTCGAGCAGCGGCGCGGTCTCGTTGCGATACACCTGCTGCCGGTGCCGGATGACATCTTCCTTGTCGTCCGTGCGCCCGCGCGCCAGCAACCGCTCCACCACGACGTCCTCGTCGACCCGGAACTCCAGCACGGCGTCGAGCTCGTGGCCACCGACGGCCAGGAACTCACCCAGCTTGTCGGCCTGCGCCACGTTGCGCGGGAACCCGTCGAGCAGGAACCCGTGCTCCGCGTCCGACTCGGCCAGACGCTTGCGCACCATCTCGTTCGTGATGGAGTCCGGCACCAGCGCGCCCTCGTCGAGGATGCTCTGCACCTCGAGCCCGAGCTCGGTCTGGTTGCTGATGTGTGACCGGAAGAGGTCGCCCGTCGAGATGTGCGGCACGCCGAGCTTGCGGCTCAACACTTCAGCCTGGGTGCCCTTGCCCGCACCGGGCGGGCCAACGAGAACGAGTCGCATCTAGCGGAGGAACCCTTCGTAATTGCGCTGCATGAGCTGGCTCTCGATCTGCTTCACGGTGTCGAGACCGACACCGACCATGATCAGAACCGCGGTGCCGCCGAACGGGAAGTTCTGGTTCTGGTTGTCACCAGTGAGGTCCAGGAACAGGTTCGGCAGGATCGCCACGATGCCGAGGTAGAGCGAGCCGGGAAGCGTGATGCGACCCAGCACGAACTTGAGGTACTCGGCGGTCGGGCGACCGGGACGGATGCCGGGGATGAACCCACCGAACTTCTTCATCTCGTCAGCACGCTCGTCCGGGTTGAACGTGATGCCGACGTAGAAGTACGTGAAGAAGACGATCAGCAGGAAGTACGTCGCGATGTGCACCCAGCTCGACTGCTTGACCAGGTGGGTCTGCACGAAGGTCGAGAACCAGTTGGACTCCGTCGAGGAACCCTGGGTGAGGCGGACGATCAGGTCCGGCAGGTAGAGCAGCGACGAGGCGAAGATGACCGGGATGACGCCGGCCTGGTTCACCTTGAGGGGAAGGTACGTCGACGTACCGCCGTACATGCGGCGGCCGATCATGCGCTTGGCGTACTGCACCGGGATGCGGCGCTGGGCCTGCTCGACGTAGATGACGCTCGCGATGATGACGAGAGCGGCGACACAAACGAGCACGAAGGTGACGGCGCTCTTGTCGAGGATGTTCTTGCCCTCGGCCGGGATGCGGGCGGCGATACCGGTGAAGATCAGCAACGACATGCCGTTGCCGATGCCCTTCTCGGTGATCAGCTCACCCAGCCACATGATGACCGAGGTACCGGCGGTCATGGTGATGACCAGCACGATGAGGGTGAAGATGCTGTCCTTGTTCGGGATGACGTCCTGGTCGCACTCACCGAACAGCTGCCCGCGCACCGCCAGGGCCACCAGACCGGTGGACTGCAGGATCGCCAGCCCGATGGTCAGGTACCGCGTGTACTGCGTCAGCTTGCCCTGACCAGCCTGTCCTTCCTTCTTCAACTGCTCGAACCGCGGGATGACCACGGTCAGCAGCTGAATGATGATGCTCGCGGTGATGTAGGGCATGATGCCCAGCGCGAACACGGACAGGTTCAGCAGCGCGCCACCGCTGAACAGGTTGATCAGCGAGTAGATGTTCTGGCCTTCAAGCTGCTCAGCACACGCCCGCACGTTCTTGAAGGACACGCCCGGCGCGGGCATGGTCGCACCAAGCCGGTACACAATGATGATCCCGAGCGTAAACAGGATCTTCTTGCGTAGATCCGGCGTCGCGAGAGCCGAGCGGAATGCGCCGAGCACGCGAACCTCCTGAGCGTTGCCGACCCCCAGGGACCGGCACATGCGGTAGTTGGCAGGCCGTAGTAGGTAGCCACGACCAAGCAACCCGGAGGACATCCGGGTTCAGCCCGCGACTCTAACAGCCCCCCGCGACCTGCCCGTACCCAGTGGCCAATCACAGGTTCCAACCGGTTGATCTCTCACCGCACAGCTAGGCCATCCGGGGTAGCCCGCCACCAGATTCCGTGCTACGAGCTGTGATTTCGCCAAGCGCGAACGTTTGCACCCAACTCCCAGTTCCCCACCAAAGCAGCAAAAGTTCAGCTACCCGCAGAACCCACTTGCACACCCAAACCAAGTTGGCGATGGCGAAGCCGAGCAAAGGCGGCGGTGAAGCCGAGCTGCCTTGAGCAACGCAGGACCCAACCCCGCGCAAACGCAACCACCTGCGGACACGCAACCGGAACCCGCCAACGCAAACCGTGAGACGGCCTACGCACCCCCACGCGCCCCCAAACCGGCGACACACGGCACCCACCCCACACAAACGCCAAAGGGCCCCGAGGCAAAGCCTCAGGGCCCTTCAGACAGCTAAAACCCGTCACGCCACAGTGGTAGACCCACCAGCAGCAGCGATCTTCTCCACAGCACTCTTGGAGAACTTGTTGGCAGTGACGTCCAGCTTGACGCTGACCTCACCGTCGCCCAGCACCTTGACGAGCGAGCCCTTGCGGACCAGCCCGGCCAGCACCAGCGCGGGAACGTCGACCGAACCACCCTCGGGGAACGAGGCAGCGATGTCGGAGACGTTCACGACCTGGTACTCGGTGCGGAACGGGTTCTTGAAGCCCTTGAGCTTCGGCAGCCGCATGTGCAGCGGCATCTGGCCACCTTCGAAGCGCGGCGAGACGTTCTTGCGAGCGCCCGTGCCCTTCGTACCGCGGCCGGCGGTCTTGCCCTTGGAGCCCTCACCACGACCGACGCGGGTCTTGGCGGTCTTGGCTCCGGGGGCAGGACGCAGGTCGTGAATCTTGATGGTCACGACTGGACCTCCTCAACAACCACCAGGTGGCGCACGGCGTGGATCAAGCCGCGGACCTGGGGGGTGTCCTCACGCACGACCGACTGACGGATCTTGCGCAGCCCGAGGGTGCGCATCGACTCGCGGTGGTTGTGCTTCGTGCCGATGGTGCTCTTCACCTGGGTGATCTTGAGAGCCATGGTCAGACCCCCTGGCCCGCGCGAGCGCGGATCATGCCGGCGGGGGCGACGTCCTCGAGGGGCAGGCCACGACGGGCCGCGACCTCTTCCGGACGCTGCAGACCCTTGAGGGCCGCCACGGTCGCGTGCACGATGTTGATCGCGTTGTCGGAGCCGAGCGACTTCGACAGCACGTCGTGCACGCCGGCGCACTCGAGGACGGCGCGGACAGCGCCACCCGCGATGACACCGGTACCGGCCGAGGCCGGACGCAGCAGGACCACACCAGCGGCCTTCTCACCCTGGATCGGGTGGGGGATGGTGCCGGCGATGCGAGGCACGCGGAAGAAGTTCTTCTTCGCTTCCTCGACACCCTTGGCGATGGCCGCGGGAACTTCCTTGGCCTTGCCGTAGCCGACGCCGACCATGCCGTCGCCGTCACCCACGACCACGAGCGCGGTGAAGCTGAAGCGACGACCACCCTTGACCACCTTGGAGACGCGGTTGATCGCAACCACGCGCTCGAGGTGGGGGGTCTTCTCCTGGGCCGCGCCGCCGCGGCCGCCGTCACGACGGTCGCGGCGCTCTCCGCGCTCGCCCCCGCCGCCTTCGCGACGCGTACGTCCTGGCATCAGGCGTCCCTCTCAATTCCAGTCATCATCATTGTCAGAACTCCAGCCCCGCCTCGCGAGCGGCATCCGCCAGAGCAGCGATCCGGCCGTGGTACGCGTTGCCACCGCGGTCGAACACGACCGTCGTGATACCGGCGTCCTTGGCACGGGCCGCGGCCAGCTGGCCGACCTTGGCCGCGCGGGCCTTCTTGTCGCCTTCCAGCGCACGGACGTCGGCCTCCATGGAGGAAGCGGACGCGACCGTGTGGCCCTTCAGGTCGTCGATGATCTGCACGGTGATGTGCTTCGACGACCGGTGCACGACCAGGCGCGGACGCTCGGCGGTGCCGCTGACCTTCTTGCGGAGGCGGAAGTGGCGACGGGCCTTGGCAACACGACGCCTGGTGGAGATGTCCTTGCCCACCGGCTTGCGCTTCGTAACAGTCGACTCGCTCATGTCACTTACCCGTCTTTCCGACCTTGCGGCGGATCTTCTCGCCCGAGTACCGCACGCCCTTGCCCTTGTACGGGTCGGGCTTGCGCAGCTTGCGGATGTTGGCGGCGACCTCACCGACCAGCTGCTTGTCGATACCGGAGACGGAGAAGCGGGTCGGGGTCTCCACCGCGAAGGTGATGCCCTCAGGGGCCTCGACCTTGACGGGGTGGGAGTAACCGAGCGCGAACTCGAGCTCAGAGCCCTTGAGCGCGACGCGGTAACCGACGCCGTGGATCTCCATCTTCTTTTCGTAACCCTGGGTCACGCCGACGACCATGTTGTGCACCAGCGTGCGCGACAAGCCGTGGAGCGCGCGGTTGCGACGCTCGTCGTTCGGGCGCTTGACCTCGAGAGTGCCGTCCTCAGCCTTCTCCAGGCTGATCGGCTCAGCGATCGTCAGCGTCAGGGTGCCCTTGGGGCCCTTGACGCTCACGTCCTGGCCGGCGATGTTCACGTCGACCCCGGAGGGGACAATGATCGGCTGCTTACCGATGCGCGACATGTCTACTCCCCCTTACCAAACGTAGGCGAGGACTTCTCCGCCCACGCCTGCCTTGTTGGCCTGGCGGTCGGTCATGAGACCGCCAGAGGTCGAAATGATCGCCACGCCCAGGCCGCCGAGAACTCGGGGCAGGCCGGTGGACTTCGCGTACACACGCAGGCCGGGCTTCGACACGCGGCGGAGGCCGGCGATGCTGCGCTCGCGGTTCGGGCCGTACTTCAGCTCGACGACGAGGTTCTTGGCGACCTCGCCCTCCTCGTCGCGGTACGAGGCGATGTAGCCCTCGCGCTTGAGGATCTCGGCGATGTTGGCCTTCAACTTCGAGTGCGGCATCACGACCTTGTCGTGGTAAGCCGAGTTCGCGTTGCGCAGACGAGTGAGCATGTCTGCGATCGGGTCGGTCATCGTCATGGTGACCTGGTCAACCTTTCTCGCTGCGGTTCCCCAGCTCAGGGTCCAGACCCGCCCTCCCCGAAGGGAGGGCCAGGTCGGTCGTGTGCGGGCCTACAGCGAAGTAAATGAAGCTTGCTTTACCAGCTGGACTTGCTCACGCCAGGCAGCTCACCGCGGTGAGCCATCTCGCGCAGGCAGATCCGGCAGAGGCCGAACTTGCGGAACACCGCGTGGGGGCGGCCGCAACGCTGGCACCGGGTGTACGCCCGGACCTTGAACTTCGGCTTCTTCGCGGCCTTGTTGATCAACGCCTTCTTGGCCATCGACTCAGTTCTCCTTGAACGGGAAGCCCAGGAGCTTCAGCAGCGCCCGGCCCTCCTCGTCGTTCGTGGCGGTGGTGACGACGGTGATGTCCATGCCGCGGGGACGGTCGATCGAGTCGGGGTCGATCTCGTGGAACATCGACTGCTCGTTCAGACCGAACGTGTAGTTGCCGTTGCCGTCGAACTGCTTGCCCGAGAGACCGCGGAAGTCGCGGATACGGGGCAGCGCGATCGTCAGCAGTCGGTCCAGGAACTCCCACATGCGGTCGCCGCGCAGCGTGACGCGCGCGCCGATCGGCATGCCCTCACGCAGCTTGAACTGCGCGATGGACTTGCGGGCCCGACGGACCTCGGGACGCTGGCCGGTGATGATCGAGAGGTCCTTGACGGCACCCTCGATCAGCTTGCCGTCACGGGCGGCGTCGCCGACGCCCATGTTGACGACAACCTTCACGACGCCCGGGATCTGCATCACGTTGGCGTAGTTGAACTGCTTCTGCAGCTCGCCGGTGATCTCAGCGCGGTAGCGCGTCTTGAGCCGCGGGATGATCTTCTCTGCGGTAGTCATGCTCAGATGTCCTTCCCGTTACGACGGGAAATGCGGACCCGCTTGCCCTCGTCGTTCGTACGGTAACCAACACGGGTCGGCTTGCCGTCCGAGTCGACCACCATCACGTTGGAGACGTTGATCGGGGCTTCCTGGGTCACGATGCCACCAGACTGCGCACCCCGCTGGGTCTGCGTGATCTTGGTGTGCTTCTTGATCCGGTTGACACCCTCGACCAGGACCTTGCCGGTCTCCGGGTAGGCCTGGATGACCTTGCCCTTCGCGCCCTTGTCCTTGCCGGCGATGACGACGACCGTGTCGCCCTTCTTCACCTTCATGGTCAGAGCACCTCCGGAGCCAGCGAGATGATCTTCATGAACTTCTTGTCGCGCAGCTCGCGGCCGACCGGGCCGAAGATGCGGGTACCGCGGGGCTCGTTGTCGTTCTTGATGAGCACGGCGGCGTTCTCGTCGAAGCGGATGTACGAGCCATCCGGACGACGGCGCTCCTTGACGGTGCGGACGACGACCGCCTTGACGACGTCACCCTTCTTCACGCCGGCACCGGGGATCGCGTCCTTGACGGTCGCGACGATGATGTCGCCGATGCCCGCGTAGCGGCGACCCGAACCGCCGAGAACACGGATGCAAAGGATTTCCTTCGCACCAGTGTTGTCGGCGACACGAAGCCGCGACTCCTGCTGAATCACTTACTTGCTCCTGACCATTCCTGGCCCGCCGGATTTCCGACCCGACGGGCTCGGTCTGTCTAGAAAGGACTTACTTGGCCTTCTCGAGGACCTCGACGAGCCGCCAGCGCTTGGTGGCCGACAGCGGTCGGGTCTCCATCAGCAGGACGCGGTCGCCCACGCCCGCCGTGTTCTCCTCGTCGTGCGCCTTCACCTTGGTGGTGGAGCGCATGACCTTGGAGTAACGCGGGTGCTTCTTGCGGTCCTCGAGCGCCACGACGATCGTCTTGTCCATCTTGTCGGACACGACGAGGCCCTCGCGGACCTTGCGGTCGTTGCGCTTCTCGGTCTGAACTTCGTTGCTTTCGGTCATGCCGCACCCTCACCAGTGGATTCCGGCGAAGCGGAGAGCCCGAGCTCCCGCTCCCGCATCACGGTGTAGATCCGGGCGATCTCGTGCCGGACCGTGCGCAAACGCCGGTTGTTGTCGAGCTGGCCCGTGGCCATCTGGAAGCGAAGGTTGAAGAGCTCTTCCTTCGACTCCTTCAGACGCAGCACGAGCTCTTCCTCGGTGAGCTCACGCAGCTCGGAAGCGGTGGTACCCGCTGCCATCAGAACTCACCACCCTCACGCGTAACGATGCGGCACTTCATCGGGAGCTTGTGGATCGCGCGGCGGAGCGCCTCGCGAGCAACCTGCTCGTTCGGGAAGGCCATCTCGAAGAGGACGCGACCCGGCTTGACGTTGGCCACCCACCACTCCGGCGAACCCTTACCGGAACCCATGCGGGTCTCGGCCGGCTTCTTCGTGAGCGGACGGTCCGGGAAGATGTTGATCCAGACCTTGCCGCCACGGCGGATGTGGCGAGTGATGGCGATACGAGCGGACTCGATCTGCCGGTTCGTCACGTAGGCCGGCTCCAGAGCCTGGATGCCGTACTCACCGAAGGTGACCTTCGTGCCGCCCTTGGCAGCACCCGACCGCTTGGGGTGGTGCTGCTTGCGGTGCTTGACCCTGCGCGGGATGAGCATGACTCAGCTCTCCGTCTTCTCTGCAGCAGCCGGGGCCTCGGCGGACGCGTTGGCGTCAGCTGCGGCACGACCGGCCTCGGTGCTCGTCGCGGTGGTGCCGCTGGCACCCGAACGACGGGCCCGGTTCGGACGCTCGCCACGGTCGCGGCGCGGGGCGCGGTCGGCCTGCGAGGGGGCCGCGTCACGCTCACGCTTGGCGGAGATGCCACCGACGATGTCACCCTTGTAGATCCACACCTTCACGCCGATACGGCCGAACGTGGTGCGGGCCTCGAAGAAGCCATAGTCGATGTCGGCACGGAGCGTGTGCAGCGGCACGCGGCCGTCGCGGTAGTGCTCCGAGCGGGACATCTCGGCGCCGCCAAGGCGACCGCCGCACTGCACGCGGATGCCCTTGACCTGCGGCGAACGCATGGCCGACTGAATGGCCTTGCGCATCGCGCGGCGGAAGGCAACGCGGTTGGACAGCTGCTCGGCGACACCCTGTGCCACGAGCTGCGCGTCCGACTCGGGGCTCTTCACCTCGAGGATGTTCAGCTGGACCTGCTTCTTGGTGAGCTTCTCGAGCTCACCGCGGATGCGGTCCGCTTCGGCACCGCGACGGCCGATGACGATGCCCGGCCGGGCGGTGTGGATGTCGACGCGAACCCGGTCACGGGTGCGCTCGATCTCCACCTTGGAGATACCGGCACGCTCCATGCCGCGCGAGAGCAGCCGGCGGATCTTGACGTCCTCGGCCACGTACTCGGCGTACTGCTTGTCGGCGTACCAGCGGGACTTCCAGTCGGTGGTGATCCCCAGCCGGAAGCCGTGCGGGTTGATCTTCTGGCCCACTACCGGGTTCCCTTCGCGCTGGTCTTCTTCGGACGCGACTCCACCTCAATGGTGATGTGCGACGTCCGCTTGCGGATCCGGTACGCGCGGCCCTGGGCACGCGGGCGGAAACGCTTGAGGGTCGGACCCTCGTCCACAAAGGCCGCCGAAACCCAGAGGGTGTCGGGGTCCAGGGACAGGTTGTTCTCGGCGTTGGCCATGGCGCTGGCGAGCACCTTCGCGACCGGCTCAGAGGCTGCCTGGGGCGCGAACTGGAGCACGGCCAGGGCCTCGCTGGCGTTACGACCCTTGATGAGCTCGACGACGCGACGGACCTTCATGGGGGTGTCGCGGACGTAGCGAGCCCGAGCCACGGCGCGCGGAAACTCCTGCGCCTCAGCGTCCTTACGGGCGTTCATCGCTGCTTTTCCCTTGCTCTTCTCAGTTCGACGCCTAGCGGCGACGAGACTTCCGGTCGTCCTTGATGTGGCCCTTGAAGGTGCGGGTCGGGGCGAACTCGCCCAGCTTGTGCCCGACCATGGCTTCGGTCACGAACACCGGGACGTGCTTACGGCCGTCGTGCACCGCGATGGTGTGGCCAAGCATGTCCGGAATGATCGTGGACCGGCGGGACCACGTCTTGATGACGGTCTTCTTGCCCGACTCGTTGAGAACGTCCACCTTCTTGAGCAGGTGGTCGTCCACGAAGGGGCCCTTCTTAAGGCTGCGAGGCATCCTTCACTCCCTCCCTGCTCAGCGCTTCTTACCGGTGCGACGACGCCGGACGATGAGCTTGTCGCTTGGCTTGCGGCGGCGGGTACGACCCTCGGGCTTACCAGCCGGGTTGACCGGGTGGCGACCACCGGAGGTCTTGCCCTCACCACCACCATGCGGGTGGTCAACGGGGTTCATGGCGACACCACGCACGGTGGGCTTCTTGCCCTTCCACCGCATGCGGCCGGCCTTGCCCCAGTTGATGTTCTGGTGCTCGGAGTTGCCGACCTCGCCGATCGTGGCGCGGCAGCGGACGTCCACGTTGCGGATTTCGCCCGAAGGCATCCGCAGCTGGGCGTACGGGCCGTCCTTCGCCACGAGCTGCACCGAGGCGCCAGCCGAGCGGGCGATCTTCGCGCCACCGCCGGGGCGGAGCTCGATCGCGTGGATCACGGTGCCGACCGGGATGTTGCGCAGCGGCAGGTTGTTACCCGGCTTGATGTCGGCCTTGGGGCCGTTCTCAACCGTGTCGCCCTGCTTCAGCTTCTCCGGTGCGACGATGTAGCGCTTCTCGCCATCTGCGTAGTGCAGAAGTGCGATGCGCGCGGTGCGGTTGGGGTCGTACTCGATGTGAGCGACCTTGGCCGGCACGCCGTCCTTGTCGTTGCGACGGAAGTCGATCAAGCGGTAAGCCCGCTTGTGACCGCCACCCTTGTGCCGCGTGGTGATCTTGCCCGACGCGTTGCGGCCACCACGGCCGTGCAGCGGGCGGATCAGCGACTTCTCCGGCGTCGACCGAGTGATCTCGGCGAAGTCGGAGACGCTCGCACCGCGACGACCGGGGGTCGTCGGCTTGTACTTGCGAATGCCCATCTCTACGCAGTCCTCGTCATCAGGCGGCAGGGCCGCCGAAGATCTCGATCGGCTTGCTGTCGGCAGACAGCGTGACGATCGCGCGCTTCGTGTCCTTGCGCTTGCCGAACCCGGTGCGGGTGCGCTTGCGCTTGCCCTGCCGGTTGATGGTGTTGACGCTGACGACCTTCACGCCGAAGACCTTCTCCACGGCGATCTTGATCTGGGTCTTGTTCGAACCCGGCGCCACCAAGAAGGTGTACTTGTTCTCCTCGAGCAGTCCGTAGGACTTCTCGGAGATCACGGGGGCGAGCAAGATGTCCCTGTGGTCGGGGATCACTTCGAGGCCTCCTCGTCCACCACGGTCGCCGTGGCCTCAGCCGAGCCAGAACCCTGCTGGGCCTTGCTGGCGAGGAACACGTCGAGCGAGTCCTTGGTGAACACCACGTCGTCGTTGACGAGCACGTCGTAGGTGTTGAGCTGGTCGGGCGCGATCACGTGCACGTGCGGCAGGTTGCGCACGCTGACCCACGCGACCTCGTCGGTGCGGTTGAGCACCACGAGAACGCGACGAGCCTGGGTGACCGACTCCAGAACCTTGCGCGCGGTCTTGGTCGACGGGGTGTCCCCGTCCACCAGGCCGGACACGACGTGCACCTGGTTGGCGCGGGCCCGGTCGGAGAGGGCGCCACGCAGAGCGGCGGCCTTCATCTTCTTGGGGGTCCGCTGGGTGTAGTCACGCGGCTGCGGGCCGTGGACGACGCCACCGCCGGCGAACTGCGGCGCACGCGTCGAACCCTGGCGGGCGCGACCGGTGCCCTTCTGGCGGTACGGCTTCTTGCCACCACCGGACACCTCGCCGCGGGTCTTCGTGGCGTGCGTGCCCTGGCGCGCGGCGGCCTGCTGGGCCACAACGACCTGGTGCAGCAGCGCAACGTTCGCCTGCGCGTCGAAAACAGCCGAGGGAAGCTCGACCGTGCCGGCGGACTTGCCGTCCGGCGTACGGATCTCAACCGTCGACATCAGGCACCACCCTTCGCGGCCGTCTTGACGAACACCAGACCGCCCTTGGGACCGGGAACGGCGCCCTTGATGAGCAGCAGGCCGTTCTCCACGTCGATCTTGTGCACCTTCAGGTTCTGGGTCGTGACGCGCACGTGGCCCATGCGGCCGGCCATGCGCAGACCCTTGAAGACGCGACCCGGGGTGGCGCAGCCACCGATGGAACCCGGCGAGCGGTGCTTGCGCTGGGTGCCGTGGCTGGAGCCGAGGCCCCGGAAGTTGTGGCGCTTCATGACACCCGCGGTGCCCTTGCCCTTGCTGGTGCCGGTGATGTCGACAACAGCGCCGGCCTCGAACACCTCAGCGGTGATCTCCTGGCCGACCTCGTACTCGCTGGCGTCGACCGTGCGCAGCTCCACCAGGTGGCGACGGGGCGTGACCCCGGCCTTGGCGAAGTGGCCCGCGACGGGCTTGTTGACCTTGCGCGGGTCAATCGCGCCGGTCGCCAGCTGGATGGCCGTGTAGCCGTCCTTCTCTTCGGTGCGAACCTGGGTGACGACATTCGGCTCAGCCTTCACGACGGTCACCGGGACGACCCGGTTGTTCTCGTCGAAGACCTGAGTCATGCCGAGCTTGGTGCCCAGGATGCCCTTGATCTGCCTGTCAGACATTGGTCCGTTACTCTCCGCGCCCAACGCTTACTGGATGTTGACGTCGACGCTGGCCGGCAGGTCGATGCGCATGAGCGCGTCCACCGTCTTCGGCGTCGGGTCGAGGATGTCGATCAGTCGCTTGTGCGTGCGCATCTCGAAGTGCTCGCGCGAGTCCTTGTACTTGTGCGGCGAGCGGATGACGCAGTACACGTTCTTCTCGGTGGGCAGCGGCACCGGCCCGACGACCCGAGCGCCGGTGCGCGTCACGGTCTCCACGATCTTGCGCGCTGACGCGTCGATCGCTTCGTGGTCGTAGGCCTTGAGCCGGATGCGGATCTTTTGTCCCGCCATGATGGCTTGCCGTTCCTCTGCTTCTCGTACCGCTGCGGTGCGGTGCCTCGGATGAGGCCTGTTACAGCCTCTTGGCGCGCTCCGCCCCTGTTGAAGTGTCATGGTGCCCGGTCCACGCGGTCGGGCGTGTCGCGCCCGGTGCGCATACCGGTCCCACTCAAGGTCTCCCCGGTGGGATTGGGCCTACCACAGCCCATGCACCCTGATGCCCATCTCCGCAAGGAGGCGTTCACTAACAGGGCGCGGACGCTCGGTGAAGGACCAAGGCACACACGAAGTGGGCCCAGCCTTCGTCGAGCAACCCGTAAAGGATGCCACACGGGTGTGAGGCGATCCAAATCGGGGTGGGTGACTTGGAGGCAGATCACGTGCGGATCTTGGCCGGTGAACCGCCGTGTCCGTCGCATGTGGAGCAACGACGGCAACGGTTCCTTTGCCCGGCAACGGAATCCCCGCGAGCGATCTACCACCGAGCACCCTGCGCGTAGTGCACGTGAGCTGTCACACACAACTCACGCCTGAAACGACGAAGGCCGGGCCAACGGAGTCGTTGACCCGGCCTGTCGCCGAACTGGGTCGAGCTAGATCACTTGATGATCTTGGTGACCGAGCCGGCGCCGACGGTGCGGCCACCCTCGCGGATCGCGAAGCGGAGGCCCTCGTCCATGGCGATCGGCTGGATCAGCTTGACCGTCATACCGGTGGTGTCACCCGGCATGACCATCTCGGTGCCCTCGGGCAGCGTCACAACGCCGGTCACGTCCGTGGTGCGGAAGTAGAACTGCGGACGGTAGTTGTTGAAGAACGGCGTGTGGCGGCCACCCTCGTCCTTGGACAGGATGTAGACCTGAGCCTCGAACTCGGTGTGCGGGGTCGTGGTGCCCGGCTTGACGATGACCATGCCGCGCTCCACCTCCTCGCGCTTGATGCCGCGGAGCAGCAGCGCGGCGTTGTCACCGGCGCGACCCTCGTCGAGGAACTTCTTGAACATCTCGATCGAGGTGACAGTCGTCTTCTTCGACTGCTCCTTGATACCGACGATCTCGATCTCGGAGTTCACGTTGATGATGCCGCGCTCGATACGACCGGTCACGACGGTGCCGCGGCCGGTGATCGTGAAGACGTCCTCAACGGGCATGAGGAACGGCTTGTCGGTCTCGCGCTCCGGCTCCGGGATCGCCGAGTCGACGGCGGCCATCAGGTCGAGGACCGACTGGCCCCACGTGGCGTCGCCCTCGAGCGCCTTCAGCGCCGAGACGCGCACGACCGGCAGGTCGTCGCCCGGGAACTCGTACTCGGAGAGCAGCTCGCGGACCTCGAGCTCGACGAGCTCCAGGATCTCCTCGTCGTCGACCATGTCGGCCTTGTTGAGCGCAACGACGATGTAGGGGACGCCGACCTGGCGGGCCAGGAGGACGTGCTCCTTCGTCTGCGGCATCGGACCGTCGGTCGCCGCGACCACCAGGATGGCGCCGTCCATCTGCGCCGCACCGGTGATCATGTTCTTGATGTAGTCGGCGTGACCGGGGCAGTCGACGTGCGCGTAGTGACGGTTCTCCGTCTGGTACTCGATGTGCGCGATCGAGATCGTGATGCCGCGCTGCTTCTCTTCCGGCGCCTTGTCGATCTGGTCGAACGCGAACGAAGCGTTCACATCGGGGTACGCGTCGTGCAGAACCTTGGAGATCGCCGCGGTCAGCGTGGTCTTGCCATGGTCGATGTGACCGATGGTGCCGATGTTGACGTGCGGCTTCGTCCGCTCGAACTTCGCCTTCGCCACTGGATTGTCCTCCTGGACTTCTTCTTTGCTGGTCCGGCGGGCAATGTAGTGGCCGCCCGCCGGACTTACACGTCAGGGTCGGATAGTGCGGACCCCAGGGACTTAACCCCGGAGAGCCCGCGGTGGAACTGCGGTGCTCCGGTGCGGGGTTATTCCCCAGTCGCCTTCGCGATGATCTCCTTCGAGACGTTCGCGGGAACCTCTGCGTAGGAGTCGAACACCATCGAGTAGTTGGCGCGACCCTGGGTCTTCGACCGCAGGTCACCCACGTACCCGAACATTTCCGACAGCGGAACCAGCGCCTTGACGACACGGGTACCGCTGCGCTCCTCCATGGCCTGGATCTGGCCACGGCGGGAGTTCAGGTCGCCGATCACTTCACCCATGTAGTCCTCGGGCGTCGTGACCTCGACGGCCATGATCGGTTCGAGGATCGCGGGAGACGCCTGACGGGCGGCTTCCTTGAGGGCCATCGAACCAGCGATCTTGAACGCCATTTCCGAGGAGTCGACCTCGTGGTAGGCGCCGTCGAGCAGCGTCACCTTCACGCCGACCAGCGGGTAGCCCGCCAGCACGCCGTACTGCATCGCGTCCTGTGCACCCGCGTCGACCGACGGGATGTACTCACGCGGGATGCGACCACCGGTGACCGCGTTGACGAACTCGTAGAGAGCGCCGTCCTCGGTCTTCGGCAGCGGCTCGACGGTGACGAGCACCTTCGCGAACTGGCCGGAACCACCGGTCTGCTTCTTGTGGGTGTAGGAGTACTTCTCCACCGCCTTGCGGATGGTCTCCCGGTACGCCACCTGAGGCTTGCCGATGTTGGCCTCGACCTTGAACTCGCGGCGCATGCGGTCCACCAGGATGTCCAGGTGGAGCTCGCCCATGCCGGCGATGATGGTCTGGCCGGTCTCCTCGTCCAGGTTGACCCGGAAGGTCGGGTCCTCCTCGGCGAGCTTCTGGATCGCCGTGCCCAGCTTCTCCTGGTCGGCCTTCGTCTTGGGCTCGATCGCCACCTGGATGACCGGCTCCGGGAACGTCATCGACTCGAGCACGATGGGGTGCTGCGGGTCGGCGAGCGTCTCACCGGTGGTCGTGTCCTTCAGACCGATCACGGCGTAGATGTGGCCCGCGATCGCCTCGGTGACCGGGTTCTCCTTGTTGGCGTGCATCTGGAAGATCTTCCCGATGCGCTCCTTGCGGTCCTTGGTCGCGTTGACGACCTGGGTGCCGGAGGCGACCTTGCCCGAGTAGACCCGGATGTAGGTCAGCTTGCCGAAGAACGGGTGCACCGCGATCTTGAACGCCAGCGCCGAGAACGGCTCGTCGCTCGAGGGCTTGCGCGACACGACGGTCTCGCCGTCCTGCAGCGTGCCCTCGACCGGCGGGAGGTCCAGCGGCGACGGCAGGAAGTCGATCACCGCGTCGAGCATGGGCTGAACGCCCTTGTTCTTGAACGCGGAACCGCACAGCACCGGGTACGCCGTACCCTCGGCGACGATCTTGCGGAGGCCCGCCTTGATCTCGTCGACGGTGAGGTCGCCCTCTTCGAGGAACTTCTCCATCAGCGTGTCGTCGGTCTCGGCGACAGCCTCGAGCAGTGCCTCGCGGAACTCCTGCGCCTTGTCGACGAGGTCGGCCGGGATCTCCTCGATCGCGTAGTCCTCGCCCTTCTGGACTTCACCACGCCACGTCAGGGCGCGCATCTCGACCAGGTCGACGACGCCGATGAAGTCGCTCTCGGCGCCGATCGGGATCTGGATCGGGAGGGGCTTCGCGCCGAGGCGCTCGGAGATGGTGCGGATGGTGAAGTAGAAGTCCGCGCCCAGCTTGTCCATCTTGTTGACGAAGCAGATGCGCGGGACGTCGTACTTGGTCGCCTGCCGCCAGACCTGCTCGGACTGCGGCTCGACGCCCTCCTTGCCGTCGAAGACGGCAACGGCGCCGTCGAGGACGCGCAGGTTGCGCTCGACCTCGACGGTGAAGTCGACGTGGCCGGGCGTGTCGATCAGGTTGATCTGGTGGTTCTTCCAGTAGCAAGTCGTCGCGGCGGACGTGATGGTGATGCCGCGCTCCTGCTCCTGCTCCATCCAGTCCATCACGGCAGCGCCGTCGTGGACCTCGCCGATCTTGTAGCTGATCCCCGTGTAGAAGAGGATCCGCTCAGTCGTCGTGGTCTTGCCCGCGTCGATGTGGGCCATGATCCCGATGTTGCGGACCTTGGCAAGATCAGTGAGCACGTCCTGTGCCACGGGTCTTTCCCCTGTCTTGAGCTTGTCAGCTCACTAGGGCTGGGAGCGCCCGGCTCCTCGCGGCGCCGGGCGTCACATCACCAGCGGTAGTGGGCGAAGGCCTTGTTGGACTCGGCCATCTTGTGCGTGTCCTCACGGCGCTTGACGCTCGCACCGAGACCGTTGCTCGCATCGAGCAGCTCGTTCATCAGACGCTCGACCATGGTCTTCTCACGGCGCTGCCGGGAGAAGGTGATCAGCCAGCGCAGCGCCAGCGTGGTCGCGCGGCCGGGCTTGACCTCGACCGGGACCTGGTAGGTCGCGCCACCGACGCGGCGGCTCTTGACCTCCAGGGCGGGCTTCACGTTGTCGAGCGCGCGCTTCAGCGTGACGACCGGGTCGGTGCCGGTCTTCTCGCGAGCACCTTCGAGCGCTTCGTAGACGATCTTCTCGGCCACCGAGCGCTTGCCGTCGACCAGCACCTTGTTGATGAGCTGGGTCACCAGCGGCGAGCTGTAGACCGGGTCGGAGATCAGCGGCCGCTTAGGGGCCGGTCCCTTGCGGGGCATCTCAGCTCTTCTCCTTCTTCGCGCCGTAACGGCTGCGAGCCTGCTTGCGGTTCTTCACACCCTGGGTGTCGAGAGAGCCACGGATGATCTTGTAACGAACACCCGGCAGGTCCTTCACACGACCGCCACGCACGAGCACCATCGAGTGCTCCTGGAGGTTGTGACCCTCACCGGGGATGTACGCCGTGACCTCGATACCGCTGGTCAGCTTCACGCGAGCGACCTTGCGCAGTGCGGAGTTCGGCTTCTTGGGGGTGGTGGTGTAAACGCGGGTGCACACACCGCGCCGCTGCGGCGAGCCCTTGAGGGCCGCCGTCTTCTGCTTCGCCACCTTGTCCTGGCGGCCCTTGCGGACCAGCTGCTGGATCGTTGGCATTCGCCGGCTGCTTCTTCCGTCTTTGCGGGTTCGCCTTGCGGTTCACCCTCGTGTTTCTTGATCCCTCTCTGCACCCGAGGTCGGGCGTGTCGCCCGCTCCCAAGGTCCGCAAGCAACAGTTCACGCCAACTACGGCTTCAACTGTCCCTGCGAGTGGAGGACACCACGGCCTCACGGGCACGCGGAGCGGCCCGACATGGGTCGGGCACGAGTAGCAAAGATACCCGCCCACGTCTACCTGGGTCAAAACGGGGGTACCGCACCAGCGCGTTCAGGGGCACCCGCGCCTCGCGATCCACGCTACCCGCGTGACGGAGAACGCACCCGATCCACCTTCGCCGCTCGCGCCCCGGTGTTCGATGTGGACGGAGCCGCCGAAACGGGAGTACCGCGTCCGCTCATGCAGTGGACAACCAGAACGTGAAAGAGGAGATGTCGACGCTGCGCGCGGCGGCGTCACCCGACCGGACGGTCACCGTCGTGGCCGGACCCGGCGGGTCGATCCCGAGCGTCGAGTTCAGACCAGAGGCACTGCGACTTTCGCCACAGGCGCTGTCCCGCGCGGTCATGACGACGCTCCAGCAGGCGGTCGCGCAGTCCGCCCGCGCGTCCGCGGAGCTCGTGCAGCGGTACCCCGGCGACCAGGTCGACATCGCCGCGCGGGTGAACAAGGTGCAGGAGGACGTCTTCGGGCCGGCGCCCGAGCTGCCGCAGCCTCCGCCGATGCAGCCTCCGCCGATGCCGCCGGCTCCTCAGCAGCACCGGATGCCCCCGCCTCCTCCCGTCAGACCACAACGGCAGGGACCGTCGCCGCGAGTGGAAGACGACGACGAGGGCTTCGGCTCAATCCTGCGCTGATCTTGCTGGAAGGCAGCGCGGCGTTGATGAAGACCGCGTACGACCTGGTGATGGACCTGATCGCGTCCCTGATCGAGTGGCTGATCATCACCTGGCTCGCGGCGCAGGCGGCCGCGGTGCCGACCCTCGGCGCGTCCGAGGTGGCCGCCGCTGCCGCGACCACCGCCGAGGTCGCGGTGGCGACCACCAGGGCTCCGCGCAGCAGTTCGGCGAGGACGCGCTGACCAACGCCGGCACCACGTTGCTGGACAACGCGAAGTCCGGCGGGTAAGGGCGTCTACGAGATGGTGACCGACGAAGGCCCCAACCACGCCGGCATCAACCGCAAGCTCTCGATCTGACGGAAAGCGGTCATGACCTCTCCCGCCCAGCAGTGGCACCAGGAACACACGCAGCAGCACGCCGTCGGCAAGAAGCCGAAGATCACCAAGCTCGGGATCGTCGTGACGACGGTCTTCCTGGTCGGTCTCGGAGTGGTCGGGTACTTCTCGTTCCGCAACGACCCCGCCATCGGTGACTGCGCGGAGGCGAAGAGCCAGTCGCGCGAACGGCTCGACTTCGTGAAGGCCGACTGCTCTGCCCCGCAGGCGATGCACCGGCTCGCGGCCTCACCGCGGTCGTCGAGCCCGTCCTGCCCGTCCGGCGACTACCTCACCGACACGGGCAACCGGTCTCGCAAGAGCAAGAAGCAGTCGGAGGACTGCTACACGGTCAACGTGCGTGAGGGCGACTGCCTGACGCTGGCCGAGGTCGGTGAGTTCACCCTGTACCAACGAGTCGCGTGTGGACTGTCACCGAACAAGGTGACGAAGGTCGTGGCGGGCAAGGCGGACGAGAAGCTGTGCAACACCGGCGACGACTCGTACGTCTACTCGCAGCCCGCCTCGACCGTCTGCATCTCGAAGGTGTGAACCGAGGGACCTGATTCACTGTGGGTGTGGACGATCTGATCGCGGCGATGGCCTCGCTGACCGGCTCCTCCGCCGATCCCGAGGTGCTCGGCGGCGACCGCGGTGACGTCGTGGTGGTGCGCGTCGGCGACGTGGTGGCCAAGGCGCATCCCGCGGACACCGACGCGGAGGCGTTGCGGCAGCGGCTGGAGATCGCGGCGGCACACCCCGAGCTGATGCTGCCGCCGCTGAAGCCGCTGCAGTTCGTGGACGACCGGCCGGTGACGGTGTGGCCGTACGGGACGCCGGTGAGCCAGGCGGATCCCGACGCGGCGCCGTGGGAGGAGAGCGCGGCGCTGCTCGCCAAGCTGCACGCGTTGCCCGTGCAGGGACCGGTGGCCGGCGCTCCTGAGCGGATCGTGCGCGCCATCCGGGCGTTGCCGCCGGGCCTGCCGCACGCGGACGTGGTGCTGCGCGCGTTCGAGGTGCTGCCGCCGCTGGACATGGCCGGGCAGGCGTTGATCCACGGGGACTGGCACCTCGGGCAGCTGGTGCACCGGGGTGCGTGGCGGCTCATCGACGTGGACGACCTGGGGGTGGGCGATCCGGTGTGGGACCTGGCGCGACCTGCGGCGTTGTTCGCGGCGGGCATCCTTCCGGGTGATCTGTGGGCGCGGTTCCTCAACACCTACCGTGAAACGGGGGGTGTGGCTCTGCCGACATCGGAGTGGGATGCCCTCAACATTCCGGCTCAGGCGTACGTTGTTCAGATGGCAGCGCGGGCACTAGTGACCGGTCTGCAAGCAGTGGAACCGCTGGTCGAAGCGTGTCATCGGATCATCGCGACGCACGACAACGGCGACCGCGGCTAATATCGTTTTTGTCCGGTCCCACCCAGGAGGCTCACCACGATGCAGTGTCCCAAGTGTCATGCGAACATGCGCACGTTCGACCGCATGGGCGTTCACATCGAGCAGTGCGACGGCTGCCGCGGGGTCTTCCTCGACTACGGCGAGCTCGAGTCGATCACTCGCCTCGAGGCCCAGATGCACACGCCGCCGCCCGCCGCGCCGGCCCCTCCGCCCGTCGCCTACCCGCAGCCGGTTCAGCCCGCCTGGGGCGCCGCGCCGCAGCAGGTCCACCACCACCACGGTGGTCACGGTTACGGCTACGGCCACCGCAAGCACAAGGGCCTCTCCGGCCTCTTCTTCTCCTCGTGACCGGTGACGGCCCCGGATCCCTGCTCCGGGGCCGTTGACGACTACCGAAAAACAGGGCGATAATCGGTAGTCAACGGGAGGAGTAGCCATGTCTGTCGCGACCGAGGCCGCCCTGATCCGGGATCTCTTCGAAACGATCGAGGAGATCGAGTCCGTGGCGTCATCCCTGGCAGAAGACGACGAACGCCGCCACAAGCTGGACGGCGTAGTGGCCCGCACCCTCCGCCAGGCCCCGCCCGTCCGCCCGGTGGTGGCCGGCGAACTGCTGGACCTCACCGAGAAGACCGTGAAGGCCTGGGCCCGCGAGGGCGTACTGGCCATCCACAGCCAAGAACCGCGCATGCTCCTCGACACCGTGCGCCTCCACGAGGTCCTTCACCTCGTGTCCGACCTCCGCCGCGCCGGCAAGACCCGCGGCCTCATCGACGAAGTCCACCGCCGCCTCAGCGACCAGTCCCTGCTCGACCGCAGCGACCTGGCCGCCTCCCTGGACGAGATGCGCAGCGGCAGGGGACGCGTGGTCCGCCAAGCTTGATCGAAGTCGTAGAAACCCACACCGCCCACGCCCAGGCCAACGGCCTCCGCGGCCGCGCCCGCGTGGCCTACGAACGCTTCCTGGACGAACTGGCCCACTCGGGCTGCGCCTCCCTGGGCTACCGCGTGACGGGCCCAGAACCACTCCCTCGCCTGTGCGTGAAGCACCTCCGCGGCGCCGACCGCGTGGTGGTCGCCTTCCCGTCCCCCGAAGTCGTGTGGGTCCTCCTGGTAGGTCCACACGACGACGACCCCGGACTGGACCTCTACGAGGCCCTCTACGAGATGGCCGGCGTACGCCCCCGCCTCTCCGAGAAGCGCACCAAGCCCCGCTGCTGCACCGACGAGTCCGGCGTTCCACCCCTGGTGGACGAACACCTGGTGGACGACCTCGTGATCCGCGCGCGAGCCCTGGCCAGAGCCCGCCGCCGCTAGGGCTCCCGATCCAGCACGAACCCGTCAGCCACCGGGTCGTAGTGCAGGTACGGCATCTCGCTCGGGTCGAACCCCTCAAAGGTCAGCGCAACCGGCCGCCCGAACGCCTGCCCCAGCTCCCGCAGGAACGCACCGAGCAGGTCCAACCGCTCCTGCCCCTGAAGCTCCCGCACGTCGATGTCGAAGAGCACGACATCGTCATCGGCCTCGAAGAAGTTGACCAGAAACCCCTCAGCGGGCCACACGGAGAACCTGACCTCGTCCTCCTCGCGCCGCCAGCCCTTCTCCCGCACCAAACCCACTACGGCCGCCCACGCCTCAGCTCCAACACCGGCAACGCACCCGTCGTGCAACGGCGCGTCATCGGGGTCGAACCACTCACGGACGTCACTCCACCTCAGCTGCCGCATGCCCCCATGGAAGCAGCCACCCACAACCGGATTCCACCGACAAGAAAAGTTGTCAAGACAGCCGAACTTGTCCTACGCTCGTCCCAGACACGAAGAACGGAGACCACGATGTCGTTCCAGGCCTACCTAGACGGAGCCGAGAAGAAGACCGGCAAGACCCCGGCCGACCTGCTGGCGGCAGCCACAGCGCACGGCTTCGACGCCACCACCAAGGCGACCGAGTTCCTCGACTGGCTCAAGAACGACTACGACCTGGGCCGAGGCCACGGCATGCCGCTCTACCAGATCTTCAAGCACGGCCCCGAAATCGCCGCCAAGTACGACAAGTCCCCCACCCCGGCACCGGTACGCCTGGACGGCCTGGCCAACCGCTAACCAACCCCCAGCGCAGGCAACAACGCCTCGTCCACGATCGCCGCAAGCTCCTCCGCAGCAGGCCGGCGATCCAGGTCGATCGCCAACTTGAAGACGAGCGCCTCACCGATCTGGGTGGTGATCGGCGTAAGCCGCTTCGGATCCACCTGCCCATTGGCCACGTAGTGCTGCAGCACCGTGGTGGTGAAAGTCCCGCCCCGCGGGTCGAAAACCTTGCGGTACAAGGCCTCCGCCAGCTCCGGATAGCGGTGCCGCTCAGACGTGATCGCCAGCACCGCCCCCGCCGTGTTCGTGCCATACGCTGGAGGCCTGGGCACAAAACTGGGCACGGCAGAAGCCTCCGCCATAGCCATCTGCACCTGGCTAGCCACCGTGGTGTTCGCCGAAGCCCTACGCCGCAAGGGCAAACAGGGCCCAGCAGAAACACTCCTGCGCCACCTCACATACAACCCAAGGCGCTAGCCCAAGCGAAGGCGAAGCCGAGCCCGCTTGAGCAACGCGGGCCGCCGTGGGGTGGGTCCCGTCACGAGTCGTACCTGATCGTTGGCTCCGGTGCGGCTCATGATGGGACCCACCCCACGCAAACGCAACCACCAACGCAACCGCAAGCCGCCCAAACCAACAGGCGTGCCATCAGCCTGCGCGTGGCGCTGGTGGGTCTTTGATCAGATTGGCGGGGTCTGGGGCGGAGCCCCAGGAACAAACAGAACGGCCCCCAGAAGCCAAAGCTCCCAGGGGCCGTTCCCTCAGACCAAACGACTAGCGGTAGTCCCGCCCAAAGTCGTAGTCGTCCAACGGCACCGCAGCACCCGTCCCAGTCCCGAAGACGTCAGGCGTGTAGTACCCGTCGTCGTAAGAAGGAATCGCGTAAGCCGCAGCCCGCGCCTCCTCAGTCGGCTGAACCTGGATGTTCCGGTACCTGTTGATACCCGTACCAGCCGGGATCAACTTACCGATGATCACGTTCTCCTTCAGACCGATGAGCTTGTCCGAACGCCCGTTGATGGCAGCGTCGGTCAGCACACGAGTGGTCTCCTGGAACGACGCCGCGGAGAGCCACGAGTCGGTCGCCAGCGAGGCCTTCGTGATACCCATCAGCACCGGACGACCGGCAGCCGGCTCGCCACCCTCGGCGACGACAGCGCGGTTGCCCGACTCGAAGTCGGCACGCTCGACCAGCGAACCCGGCAGGAACTCGGTCGCGCCGGAGTCGATGATCGTGACCCGGCGGAGCATCTGCCGGACGATGACCTCGATGTGCTTGTCGTGGATGGCCACACCCTGGGCGCGGTACACCTTCTGCACTTCCTGCACCAGGTGCAGCTGGGCCTCGCGCGGGCCCATGACGCGCAGGACCTCGTGCGGGTCCGGAGTACCTTCCAGCAGCTGCTGACCGACGTGCACGTGGTCGCCGTCCTGCAGCGGGCCGGTCGCCGTGTTGGCGAGACGCTGACGCTTGGACAGCTTCTCGAACACGATCTCCTCGGAACCGTCGTCCGGGATCAGCGTGATCTTCCAGAAGCGGTCGCCGTCCTCGATGCGGACGCGGCCGTCGACGTCGGCGATCGGCGCCTTGCCCTTCGGGACGCGGGCCTCGAAGAGCTCCTGGACGCGGGGCAGACCGGTCGTGATGTCGTCACCGGCCACACCACCCTGGTGGAACGTACGCATCGTCAGCTGCGTACCGGGCTCACCGATCGACTGGGCGGCGACGATGCCGACGGCCTCGCCGACGTCGACCAGCTTGCCGGTCGCCATCGAACGGCCGTAGCAGGACGCACACACACCGACGGCCGACTCACAGGTCAGCACCGAGCGGACCTTCACGCGGACGATGCCCGCCTCGACCAGCGACTGCAACGCCGGGTCGCCGAGGTCGTCGCCGCGGTTCAGGATCAGGTTGCCCTGCGCGTCGTGGATGTCCTCCGCGACCGTGCGGGCGTAGACCGACGTCTGCGCGAACTCGTGCAGGCCGACCTTGTCGCCCAGCTGCTCGCCGACGGTCATCTGCACACCACGGGTGGTGCCGCAGTCGACCTCGCGGATGATGACGTCCTGCGAGACGTCCACCAGACGACGGGTCAGGTAACCCGAGTCGGCGGTACGAAGCGCGGTGTCGGCGAGACCCTTGCGGGCACCGTGCGTCGCGATGAAGTACTCCAGCACCGACAAGCCCTCGCGGAACGAGTTCTTGATCGGGCGCGGGATGTACTCACCCTTCGGGTTGGTGACGAGACCACGCATACCCGCGAGCGAACGGACCTGCGTCATGTTGCCGGCGGCGCCGGACTGCACGATGACGCGGATCGAGTTGTCCTCGGGGAAGTTGTCTTCCATGATCTCGTGGACCTGCTCGGTGGCCTTGGTCCACACCTTGACCAGCTCGGAGTTGCGCTCCTCGTGGGAGAGCTGACCGCGCTGGTAGCGCTTCTCCACCGCGTCCGCGAGGCGCTCGTGCTCCTCGAGGATGTCCTGCTTCGCGGCGGGGACGAGGACGTCCGAGATCGCGACGGTCACGCCGGAACGGGTGGCCCAGTAGAAACCGGCGTCCTTCAGCTTGTCCAGCGTCCGGGCGACGGTGACCATCGGGTACCGCTCGGCGAGGTCGTTGATGATCACGGCCTGCCGCTTCTTGGGCATGACCTCGTTGATGAAGGCGTAGTCCTGCGGCAGGATCTCGTTGAACAGCACGCGACCCAGCGTGGTCTCCGCGAGCCACGGCTGACCGGGCTCCCAGCCCTCCGGCTCCTGACCCTTCGGCGGGTTCTTGTCGGAGACGCGGATCTTGACCATCGCCTGCAGGCCCAGGACCTTGCGGTCGAACGCCATCAGGGCTTCGGCCGGGGACGAGAAGAAGTGGCCCTCGCCGATGTCGCCGGCCTTGTGCCGGGTCAGGTGGTACAGACCCGTCACCATGTCCAGACGCGGCATGGCCAGCGGCTTGCCGGACGCCGGGGACAGGATGTTGTTCGACGACAGCATCAGGACGCGGGCCTCGGCCTGCGCCTCAGCCGACAGCGGCAGGTGAACAGCCATCTGGTCACCGTCGAAGTCGGCGTTGAACGCCTCACAGACCAGCGGGTGCAGCTGGATGGCCTTGCCCTCGACCAGCTGCGGCTCGAAGGCCTGGATGCCGAGGCGGTGCAGCGTAGGAGCACGGTTGAGCAGCACCGGGTGCTCGGTGATGACCTCTTCCAGCACGTCCCACACGGCCGGGCGCGCACGCTCGACCATCCGCTTGGCGGACTTGATGTTCTGCGCGTGGTTGAGGTCCACGAGCCGCTTCATCACGAACGGCTTGAAGAGCTCCAGCGCCATCTGCTTGGGCAGACCGCACTGGTGCAGCTTGAGCTGCGGGCCGACCACGATGACCGAACGGCCGGAGTAGTCGACGCGCTTGCCGAGCAGGTTCTGGCGGAACCGGCCCTGCTTGCCCTTCAGCAGGTCGGACAGCGACTTCAGCGGGCGGTTACCGGGACCGGTAACCGGGCGGCCGCGGCGGCCGTTGTCGAACAGCGCGTCGACGGCCTCCTGCAGCATCCGCTTCTCGTTGTTGACGATGATCTCGGGCGCGCCGAGGTCGATCAGTCGCTTCAACCGGTTGTTGCGGTTGATGACGCGGCGGTACAGGTCGTTCAGGTCGGAGGTCGCGAAGCGGCCACCGTCGAGCTGCACCATCGGGCGCAGGTCCGGCGGGATGACCGGAACGCAGTCCAGCACCATGCCCTGCGGGTTGTTGCGGGTCGCCTGGAAGGCGGCAACGACCTTGAGGCGCTTGAGCGCACGCAGCTTCTTCTGGCCCTTACCGCTGCGGATCGTCTCGCGCAGGATGTCGGCCTCGGCGTCGACGTCGTAGTCACCCAGCAGCTTCTGGATGGCCTCGGCGCCCATGGCGCCGGTGAAGTAGTCGCCGTAGCGGTCGTACAGCTCGCGGTAGAGCAGCTCGTCCGCGATCAGCTGACCGCGGTCGAGCTTGGTGAAGGTGCTCCAGATCTCGTCGAGCCGGTCCAGCTCGCGCTGGGCACGGTCGCGGAGCTGGCGCATCTCGCGCTCGCCGCCCTCCTTGACCTTGCGGCGGACGTCGGACTTGGCGCCCTCCGCCTCCAGCTCGGCCAGGTCGGCTTCCAGCTTCTGGGCACGCGCCTCGACGTCCGCGTCACGGCGGTTCTCGACGCGCTTGCGCTCGACCTGCATCTCGCTCTCGAGCGTGGGCAGGTCGTTGTGGCGCAGCTCGCCGTTCACGCCGACGATGACGTAGGCGGCGAAGTAGATGATCTTCTCGAGGTCCTTGGGGGCCAGGTCGAGCAGGTAGCCCAACCGGCTGGGAACGCCCTTGAAGTACCAGATGTGCGTGACCGGAGCGGCGAGCTCGATGTGGCCCATGCGCTCACGACGCACCTTCGCACGGGTCACCTCGACGCCGCAGCGCTCACAGATGATGCCCTTGAAGCGCACGCGCTTGTACTTGCCGCAGTAGCACTCCCAGTCCCTGGTGGGACCGAAGATCTTTTCGCAGAACAAGCCGTCCTTCTCAGGCTTGAGCGTGCGGTAGTTGATGGTCTCGGGCTTCTTGACCTCGCCGTAGGACCACTGGCGGATGTCGTCCGCGGTCGCGAGACCGATGCGGAGCTCATCGAAGAAGTTGACGTCGAGCACGTCTACTCTCTTCCCCTTTTTAGATCGGTGGCAGCAGGAGCTGGTCGGATAGGTCAGGGAGCGCTACGCGGGAGGCATTGCGCTCCCTGACCCGAGCGAGGTGACTAGTTGACGACGTCGTCCACGGAGGGCGACTCGGACCGCGACAGGTTGATGCCGAGGTTCGCGGCCGCGCGCTCCAGGTCTTCGTCGTCGCCGTCGCGCATCTCGATCGCAGCACCGTCCGAAGACAGGACCTCGACGTTGAGGCACAGCGACTGCAGCTCCTTGAGCAGCACCTTGAAGGACTCCGGGATACCGGGTTCCGGGATGTTCTCGCCCTTGACGATGGCCTCGTAGACCTTCACGCGGCCGAGCACGTCGTCGGACTTGATCGTGAGCAGCTCCTGCAGGGTGTATGCGGCGCCGTACGCCTGCATCGCCCAGCACTCCATCTCACCGAAACGCTGACCACCGAACTGCGCCTTACCACCCAGCGGCTGCTGCGTGATCATCGAGTACGGGCCGGTCGAACGCGCGTGGATCTTGTCGTCGACCAGGTGCAGCAGCTTGAGGATGTACATGTAGCCGACCGACACCGGGAACGGGTACGGCTCGCCGGAGCGACCGTCGAAGAGCTGAGCCTTGCCGTTCTCCTTGACCATCCGCTCACCGTCGCGGTTCGGGATGGTCGAGCCCAGCAGACCCGTGATCTCCTCTTCCTTCGCGCCGTCGAACACCGGCGTCGCCGTCCGGGTGTTCGGCTCGACGTCGTACAGCTCCTCGGGCAGGTTCTTCGCCCAGTCCGGGTCGCCGTTGATGCTCCAGCCCTGCTTGGCGATCCACCCGAGGTGGGTCTCCAGCACCTGGCCGATGTTCATACGACGCGGCACACCGTGCGTGTTCAGGATGATGTCGACCGGCGTGCCGTCCTCGAGGAACGGCATGTCCTCGACGGGGAGGATCTTGCCGATGACGCCCTTGTTGCCGTGGCGGCCGGCGAGCTTGTCACCGTCCTGGATCTTGCGCTTCTGGGCCACGTAGACGCGGACGAGCTCGTTCACGCCCGGAGGCAGCTCGTCGTCGTCCTCACGCGAGAAGACGCGGATGCCGATGACCTTGCCGTACTCACCGTGCGGCACCTTGAGCGAGGTGTCGCGGACCTCGCGCGCCTTCTCACCGAAGATCGCGCGGAGCAGGCGCTCCTCGGGGGTCAGCTCGGTCTCACCCTTGGGCGTGACCTTGCCGACGAGGATGTCGCCGGGCTGCACCTCGGCACCGATGCGGATGATGCCGCGCTCGTCGAGGTCGGCGAGGACCTCCTCGGAGACGTTCGGGATGTCCCGCGTGATCTCCTCGGCACCGAGCTTCGTGTCGCGGGCGTCGATCTCGTGCTCCTCGATGTGGATCGAGGTCAGGACGTCGTCCTGGACGAGACGCTGCGACAGGATGATCGCGTCCTCGTAGTTGTGGCCTTCCCACGGCATGATCGCCACGAGCAGGTTCTTGCCGAGCGCCATCTCACCGTTCTCGGTGCACGGCCCGTCGGCCAGGACCTGGCCCTCCTGCACCCGGTCGCCCTCGTTGACGATGGGCTTCTGGTTGATGCAGGTGCCCTGGTTCGAGCGACGGAACTTGTGCAGCGCGTAGGTGTTGCGCGCACCGTCGTCGGCCATGACGGTGATGTAGTCGGCGGAGACCTCCTCGACCACACCGGTCTTCTTCGCGACGACGACGTCACCGGCGTCCACCGCGGCACGCAGCTCCATGCCGGTGCCGACCAGCGGCGACTCGGAACGCAGCAGCGGCACGGCCTGACGCTGCATGTTCGCACCCATCAGGGCGCGGTTCGCGTCGTCGTGCTCGAGGAACGGGATCATGGCGGTCGCGGCCGACACCATCTGGCGCGGCGAGACGTCCATGTAGTCGACGTCCATCGGGTCGATGAACTCGACCTCGCCGCCCTTCTTGCGGACCAGGACGCGGTCGTCGGTGAAGTTGCCCTCGTCGTCGGTCGGCGAGTTCGCCTGCGCCTTGACGAAGCGGTCTTCCTCGTCCGCGGTCAGGTAGTCGATCTGGTCGGTGACCCGGCCGTCGGTGACCTTGCGGTACGGCGTCTCGATGAAGCCGAACGGGTTGACCCGCGCGTACGACGAGAGCGAACCGATCAGACCGATGTTCGGGCCTTCCGGCGTCTCGATCGGGCACATGCGGCCGTAGTGCGACGGGTGGACGTCGCGGACCTCCATGCCGGCCCGCTCACGGGACAGACCACCGGGACCCAGCGCCGACAGGCGGCGCTTGTGGGTCAGACCCGCGAGCGGGTTGGTCTGGTCCATGAACTGCGACAGCTGCGAGGTGCCGAAGAACTCCTTGATCGCCGCCACAACGGGACGGATGTTGATCAGGGTCTGCGGCGTGATGGCCTCGACGTCCTGCGTGGTCATGCGCTCGCGGACGACGCGCTCCATGCGGGACAGACCGACGCGGATCTGGTTCTGGATCAGCTCGCCGACGGTGCGCAGACGACGGTTGCCGAAGTGGTCGATGTCGTCGACCTCGACGGGAACCTCGGTGCCGTTGGCGCCGTCCATCATCGTCTCGCCCGCGTGCAGGCGGACCAGGTACTCGATCGTCGTGACGATGTCGTCCTCGGTCAGCACACCGGTGTTGATCTCGGTGTCCAGGCCCAGCTTCTTGTTGACCTTGTAACGGCCAACCTTCGCCAGGTCGTAGCGCTTGTCCTTGAAGAACAGGTTCTCCAGCAGGGCCTGCGCGGACTCCTTCGTCGGCGGCTCGCCAGGACGCAGCTTGCGGTAGATGTCGAGCAACGCCTCGTCGGTACCCGCGGTGTGGTCCTTCTCGAGCGTGGTCAGCAACGTCTCGCTGAACGCGAACCGCTCGCGGATCTGCTCGGTGCTCCAGCCCAGAGCCTTCAGCAGCACCGTCACCGGCTGGCGACGCTTGCGGTCGATGCGGACACCCACGGTGTCGCGCTTGTCGACGTCGAACTCCAGCCAGGCACCCCGGGACGGGATGATCTTGACGCTGAAGACGTCCTTGTCCGTCGTCTTGTCGACCGCGGTGTCGTAGTAGACACCGGGCGAACGCACGAGCTGCGAGACAACCACGCGCTCGGTGCCGTTGATGATGAACGTGCCCTTGTCCGTCATCATCGGGAAGTCACCCATGAACACCGTCTGGCTCTTGATCTCGCCAGTGGTGTGGTTGGTGAACTCCGCCGTGACGAACAGCGGTGCCGCGTACGTCATGTCCTTGTCCTTGCACTCTTCGGTCGAGGCCTTGACCTCGTCGAAGCGCGGGTCGGAGAAGGACAGTGACATGGAGCCGGAGAAGTCCTCGATCGGCGAGATCTCGTTGAGAACCTCTTCGAGACCACTCGTCGGGGTCTCGTCGCCGGCGTCGACGCGGCGCTGGAACCACGCCTCGTTACCGGTGAGCCATTCGAAGGACTGGATCTGCAGGTCGAGCAGGTTGGGCGTCGAGAGCGGCTCGTGAATCTTTGCGAACGAGACGCGCTTCGGCGCTCCAGGGATCCCCGACGTGGAGTTGGTCGCAGCAGTGGCCTTGGTCGCGCGAGAGATCGCCAAGATGCGTCCTTCCAGGGACAGGTAGCTGGCTAGAGCGAACTAGCACGGCTGTCAAGGGTGCGGCGATGCCCGACTAATCCACGCTCTCGGCGAAGGGCAAGCGGAAAATGGGCAGCGCAAAGGGGCAGTCTAGCCACGCGCACGGCGACTGTCGAGAGGCACCTGGAAGGACCCTCCTCTTGCTCACCGACAGAGTGACCCTGCATGAGCGCGCAGTCAAGATGTGGACGGCCGATCCACCCTCTGGATGGAGCGCCTATCACCGTCTGTCACCCAATTGACCTGCATAAACACGCGTGCGGCCGATTTGGTGGGAAGTTGGCGGCGTTCAAGCGGTCTTACAGAGCGCCACGAGAATTGTGTGACTGAGATCACGCGTGTCGGGGCTGGCGGAGGGGGTATTTCGAGTGCTTCCAGGGTTCCCTGAGAGTTGTTGATCTTAGTCCACCGCGATCGGCGGGCCGACACCGGCCCGGGCCAAACGATCGAGCGCGCGGCCGGTGTCCGTCAGCAGTTCTGGAGCTGCTGGTTCTGCTCGGCGGTCGCGCCGAACATCTCCATGTTGTCGATCTTCCACCGGCCATCGGAGTCCACGGCGCTGACGCGGAGCATGGCGGTGCCGCCGCCCGACTGGTTGTCGGTGGTGCGGGTGGTGACCTGGTCGGCGAAGACCAGGACGGTGGCGTGGCCGTCCTTGAGCGACGACACGGCGGAGGAGACGACGCGGACGGTCACGACCAGCTTCTGCTCGGGCGCGACCTTCTTCACCGGGCCGAACACGGCGTTGTACTGGCAGAGGGCCTTGCCGGTCAGCAGTTCGCGGGCGGCCTTCTCGGTGGACTCGACGTCGGCGAAGTTGTAGGAGAAGGACTTCTCCACGGCCTCGCGGACCTGGCCGTTCACCGCCGAGGTGGTCGCTGAGTCGACCAGGGCGGCGTCGTAGGACACCGAGCGGGACTTGAGCAGGAAGAACGTGCCGAGGCCGCCGAGCAGCACCGCGACCGCGAGCAGGGCGACCGGCAGCACCCAGCCGGTCCTGGCGGCAGCGGCGTAGTGCGCCGGGTCGAACTTCACGGCCTCCGGCTGCTTCGGCTCCTTCGAGGGCTTCGGCTGCTTGGGCTGCTTCGCGGCCGGGGGCGTCCACTCGACCGCCGTCGGCGCCTTCAACTCCTCCGGCTCCTCCACAGCCTCCGGAACCACGGCCTCGGCAGCCTCGACGGGCTCGTCGGGAGCCGTGGTGCGGCGGTGCAGGCCGGCCACCTTGGGGCGGCCGCCGGCGGGCGGCGTGGGGATGGGGCGGCGGCGGGATGGGGGCACGAGCTCAGTCCAATCAGACGCCCGCCCGCAGCGGGCCCAGCTGGCTCAGCTTCCAGCCGTCCTCGGTGCGGGTGAGCTTGGTCAGGTACCGGTTGATCTTGGTGACCTTCTGGCCGTTGTCCGGGGTCACGGTGCTCTCGACCACGGCGATCATCGACGCGGTGCCCGCGCGGTCGTCGAGTTCGGTGATGGCGGAGTCGAGGACCTTCGACGACGTCACGGACTTGGCGTCGACCAGCTGCTTCTTGCGCGAGTCCTTGTCCTTGTCGATCTCGGCGCGCAGCTCGCCGGTCGACGAGTTGAGCCAGCGCTGCAGGTCCTCGTCGACCTTCTTGTAGTCGAGCGTCAGGAAGTTCGTGATGCCCACCTGGCCGGAGCGCAGGGCCTCGTCGCGCGTCGCGGCGAACTCCGACTCCGACGAGTGCGACGCCGAGTACCAGGCCACGCCGAAGTACGCGGCGTACCCGAACGTCAGCACCGCCAGGACCGCGGCCACCACCGTGAAGATCCGCACTACTTCTTCTCCTCTGGCAAACCCAGCAGCTGGCCCAGCGACGTCAGCAGCGGCAGCTCCGGGGCCGTCTGCTGGCCGGCCGGCTCCTGCCCCGGCTGCGTCGTCGCGTTGCCCACCGGTGTCGTCGGCGTTCCACCGTACGGAGCATTCTGCGAGCCTCGCACCGATGTCGCCGAACCGCGCGCGAGAGCGCAGTACGCCTGGGTGTTCAGCGGCACGGCGGAGGTGTCACTACCAGGGCGGATGGTCGTGCCCTCGTAGCCGACGGTGCAGGGCATGGGATCGAACATGTTCAGCGCGAGGCCGAAGTGCGCGGTGCCGTCACCCGGCGCCACGGTGAAGCCACCACCGACGGCGAGGGGGTACGTCACCGCGATCTGCTCCAAACCATCACGCCTGGTCACGAGGATGTTCGCCGTGGTCAGCAGGTTCGCGAACACCACACCGAGGTTCGGCCCGCTCTCCTTCAGCAGCGCCGACACCTGCTCCGACGCCGGCGGCACCGCGACGATCAACCGGCGCAGGTCGCCGTCGGACGCCTTCAGCTGCTCCGCGATCAACCTCAGGTCACCGCTGAACGAGCGGATCGCACCGCCCTGCGCGGCCTGCGTGGCCAGCACGATCTTGCCGTCCCTGAGCAGCTGCGTCGTCTGCGGCAGGTGCTCGGAGGCAGCCGCCGTGAACGCCGCGGTGTTGTCGATCAGCACCTGCAAGTCGCCACCGGTGCCGCTGAACGCGGTGTGCAGTTCGTCGACGATGGTCTTCAGCGAATCAGTCGGCACCGACGACGCGAACGCGTCCAGGTTCGACAGCAGGCCGTCGACCGGCGGCGGCGTCTTGGTGGCCGAACGCGGGATGACCGACCCGGCCTCGAGGTACGGCCCGTCGTCGTTCTTCGGCCGCAGGTCCACGAACTGCTCACCGACGGCCGACCGGTTCGCGACCACGGCCTCGGTCGACGCGGGCACGCGCGGCGCGTCCGCGTCCAGCTCCAGGTCGACCTCGATGCCGTCGGCGGTCAGCCGCAGCTGCCCGACCCGGCCGATCGTCACACCGCGGTACGTGACCTCGGCGTTGGTGAAGATGCCGCCGGAGTCGGCGAGCTGCATCGTCACGACCTTCGACGACGACCGGAACAGCCCGACGTAGTTGGCGCTCACGTACGAAATGCCCAGCAACGCCACGAGCACGAACGCCACGATCTTGAACTTGGTGCCCCGCGTGATCACTTGCGACCACCTCCCAGCAGGCCGCCGAGGACGTCGCCCAGCGCGGACCCGGTTCCCTGTCCCAGGTTCGGCAGCGGGATGTTCGGCATCGGCAACGGCGTGCCCTGGCTCGGGACGTGGCCGTCCAGCGGGGACTGCCGCGACCGGCCCAGGTTGTCCAGGATCGTGCCGAGGTTGAGGTCGAGGTCGGCGTAGAGGTTCGTGTAGTCGCCCTTGATGCCGTCGACCGCCGCGTCCGGGAACGGGTAGGTCAGCAGCAGCTCGAGCGCCTTCGGCAGGTTCTGCCCCGACTCCGCGAGCTTCTGCAACGTCGGCTGCAGCGCCTTCAGGTCCGCCACGATGTCGTCCCTGCTCTTGTTGACCGTGTCCGTCGCGACGTCGGAGAGCTTGTCCAGCGACTTCAGCAGCGTCACGAGCTGCGTGCGCTGCTCGGCGATCACCCGCAGGCCGGGTTCCAGGTCCGTCAGCGCCACCGCGATCTTCTCCCGCTGCTGGGCCAGGGTCCCTGCCAGCCGGTTGATCGAGTCGAGCGCGCGGACGATCTCCGCCTTGTGCTTGTCGAGCTCCCCGACGAACGTGTTCAGGTTGCCCAGCAAGGAGCGGATCTCCTGCTCGTTGCCCTCCAGCGCGGCGTTGAGCTCCTTGGTGATGTTCTGCAGCTGCGCCACACCACCACCGTTGAGCAGCATCGACAACGCGCCGAAGACCTCTTCGACCTCGGGGTTGCGGTTCGTCTTCTCCAACGGGATCACGGCGTTGTCCGCGAGCTTTCCGCTGGCGTCCTTGGGCTTGCCGAGCTCGACGAACTTCTCGCCCAGCAGCGCCGACTGCCTCAGCTTCGCGAACGCGTTGGCCGGCAGCTGCACGTCACCGTTGACCAGCATGGTGACCTCGGCCGTCCAGCCGTCACCGGCCAGGTCGATCCTCTCGACCCGCCCGACCGGCACGTCGTTGACCTTCACGCCGGCCTGGGGCACGAGGTCCAGGACGTCCTTGAACTGCGCCTTGACCCGGTACGGGTGGTCACCGACGTCGGCGCCGCCGGGCAGCGGCAGGTTGTAGACGCCGTCGAACCCACCGGAGCCACAGCCGGCGAGAACGAGAGCTGAGAGCACGATCGCGAGCTTCTTCACCGTGGCACCCCCGCGACCGGCAGGGGCAGCGGCAGCTTGCCCGCGTTGAGATCGCTGATCACCTGAGCGGGCGAGCTCAGCGGAACCGCACCGGACAGGATCGGCTCCAGCTGCTTGCACGTCTGCGCGAGCACCGGCGGCACGTTGTTCGGCGTGGCCTGCTGCACCAGCTTGCAGATCAGCACGATCGGCGGCTGGTTCAGCTCGTTGATGTTCGCGCGGGTGTCGAGCGTGCCGGACGCCGCGTTGTAGGAGTTCTGCAGGTTGCCCAGCGCCAGCGGAGCCACGTCGAGCGTCTCGGCCAGCGCGGCCCGCTGGTTCACCAGCACCTGCGTGATCGACGCGAGCTTGTCCACATTGGACTTCAGCACCTCGCGGTTGTCCTTGATGAAGCCCTGCACCTGCTGCAGCGCGGTCGCCAGCTCGTTCAGCGCGGCACCGAGGTCACCGCGCTCGTCGGCGAGCAGCTTGCTCACGTCCGCGAGCTGCCGGTTGAAGTCCCGGACCTGGCTGTCGTTCGCGGCCAGCATCGCGGTGAACTTCTGCAGGTTGTCGACGGTCGCGAACAGATCCTCCTTGGACCCCGACAGCGTCCGCGTGGCCTGGCCGAGGTTCTTCAACATGTCGTTGAGCGCCTGGCCGTTGCCCTCGAGGTTCTTCGCCGCCGAGTTCAGCAGGTCCGCCAGGGCCCCGTCGGCGTTCGCGCCGTTCGGTCCCAACGCGGTCGTGAGCTTGTCCAGCGACTGGTAGAGCTCGTCCAGCTCGACCGGCGTCGCGGTGCGCTCGCGCGGGATCACTGCGTTGTCGCCCATCGTCGGCCCACCGGTGTAGGCGGGCGCGAGCTGCACGTACCGGTCGCTGACCACGCTCGGGGCGACCACGACGGCCTGCGCGTTCTCAGGGATCCGCACCGAGCGGTCGACGGTGAACACGACCCGCACGGTCTTGCCCTCCGGCACGACCTCGTCGATCGTGCCGACCTTCACGCCGAGCACGCGCACGTCACCGCCGGGGTAGACGCCGACGGCCGCGGCGAAGTGCGCGGTCACCTTGCGCTCGTTCATGCCGGAGAAGATCCACCACAGCGCCGCCGTCACGACCAGCGCGAGCACGCAGCCCATCGCGATCAGGCGGCCGACCTTGGTGTTCGCTGCCGTTGTCATCGCTGCACCCCCGGAGGCAGGCAGCCTTCCTCGTTGAACCCGACGACGCCGAGGTTCACCGAGGGCGGCAGCAGGCCGCAGATGTAGGTGTCGAACCAGCGCCCGTTGCCCAGGGTGTTCGCGAACACCCGGTAGAACGGCGCCATCAGCGCGAGGCTGCGGTCGAGGTTGTCCTGGTTGCGCTGCAGGATCGTGGTGACCCTGCCGAGCTGCTCCAGCGCAGGCTTGAGCTGGTTCTGGTTGTCCTGCACCAGACCGCTCAGCTCCCGCGCCAGGTCCCGCGTCCCGGTCAGCAACGCGCTGATCGCCTCCCGCCGCTTGCGCAGCTCGCCGAGCAGCAGGTTGCCGTCGGAGAGGAGCTTCTCGAACTCGGAGTTGCGGTCGGCCAGCGTCTTGCTCAGCTGCCTGGTGTTCTCCAGCAGCTTGGCCAGCTGCTGGTCACGCGAGGAGATCGTCTTCGAGAGCGCGGACAGACCGTCCAGCGCGCCCCGGACGTGCTCCGGCGAGTTCTTGAAGGTGTCGGACAGCACGGTGAAGCTGTCCGCCAGCTGCTTGGTGTCGATCTGGCCGACGGTCGTCGCGAGCCCGTTGAACGCCTCGTTCACGTCGTACGGCGCGAGAGTGCGCTCCTTGGGGATCGGGTCGCCCGGCGACAGCGGCTGGGAGCCCTGCGGGTCGAGCGACAGGAACTTCTGCCCCAGCAACGTCTTGATGCGGATCATCGCGGTCGTCCGGTCGCCCACCCAGGCGTCCTTGACCTTGAACGTGACCCGCACGCGGTCGCCGTTCAGCCTCACCTTGGTGACCTTGCCGACCTTCACGCCGGCGACGCGGACCTCGTTGCCGGGCACGAGTCCCGCGGCCTCGCTGAAGTCCGCGGCGTAGCTCGTGCCACCGCCGACGATCGGCAGGTCGTCCGAGTAGAACGCGGCCAGCAAGAGCAGGGCGATCAGTGTCAGGCTGATCGCGCCGGTCCTGATCGGGTTGCGCTGTTTCATCGGCGGCACCTCTGCTGTGTCACCGGCAACGCCGTGATCGGAATCGGGTCCTTGATGACCGGTGGAACCGCGATCTGACCGGTTCCCTCGCACAGGAAGAAGTTGAACCACGAGCCGTAGGTCGCGGTCCTCGTGATCGTCTCCAGCTTGTTCGGCAGCCGCTGCAGCATGCCGTCGACGAGCTGTTCGTTGTCCGCCAGCGTCTGCGAGACCAGGCCGAGCTGCGCGATGTCGTTCTTCAGCGGCTCGCGGCCCTGCTCCAGCAGGCCTGCCGTGGCGTTGGTCAGGTCGCCGAGCGCGGTGATCGCGTCACCGATCGGCTGGCGGTCCTGGGCGAGCCCGGACACCAGCTGCTGCAGCGTGATCACGAGGTTGTTGAAGTCCTCGTCACGCGAGTTCACGGTGTCCAGCGCGGTGTTGAGGTTGTCGACGACCTCGCCGATCACCTTGTCCTTGCTCGCCAGCGTGCTGGTCAGCGACGCCGTGTGCTTGAGCAGGCTGTCGATCGTGCTGCCTTCTCCCTGCAGCACCTGGATGATCTCGAACGACAGCTTGTTCACGTCCTCCGGCGACAGCGCCTGGAAGAGCGGCTTGAAGCCGTTGAACAGCACGGTGAGATCCAGCGCGGGCTTGGTGCGCTCCAACGGGATCGTGCCACCTTCCGGCAACACCGCCTTGGTGTCGCCGGTGCCGGCTTCGAGCGCGATGTACCGCTGTCCCACCAGGTTGCGGTACTTGATCGTCGCGATGACCGACGCGGGCAGCTTGCGGTCGCCGTCGATGGAGAAGTCGACCTCGGCGGTCTTGCGGTCGACGACCTTGATCTCGTCGACCTGCCCGACGCGAACACCGGCGATGCGGATGTCGTCACCCTCGTTCAACGCGGTGACGTCGGTGAACCTCGCCTTGTAGTCCGTGGCACCGGCCAGGTTTACGTTGGCGATGGTCACCGCGAGCAGCGTCGTGGCGAGGATCGTGACCACCGCGAAGGTGATCAGCTTGACCAGCGGGGCGAGTACTCCCCTCACTTGACCGTCACCTCCGTTCCGCGGACGAGCGGCCCGAGCAGCAGGCTCGACCAGCTGGGCATGTCACGCGGGTCCATGCCGAGCTGCGGCCCGTAGAGCGCCGCGATCAACCTGGCTTCCTCCGGCGAGTTGGCGAGCCTGAGCACGTCCTGCGCCGACGACGTGGACGTGTTGCCGGCGTTGGCGGGCGGCAGGATCCCGTCGTTCGCGACGCGGGCGGGCGGCGGCGAGCTGGAGCCGTCCTGCACCGGTCCCTCCGGCGGATACTGCGGGAACGGGTTCGGCCGCGGCACGATGTCGTAGCAGCGGGGACCGCGCTTGTCCCTGTACTCGGGCTCGTCGAGGTTCGGCTTGTACTTGCCGCGGTTCTGCGTGATCTCCAGCGTGATGTGCAGGCCGGGCTCGTTCGTGCCCTCGCCGAACGCCTTGCTGATGATCGGTTCGAACTCAGCGAGTCCCTTGAGCAGACAGGGGTACTCGGGCGCGTACTTGGCCAGCAGCTCCAGCGTCGGGCGGCTGGTGTCGGCCAGCGAGATGATGTTGTTCTTGTTGACCGTGACGAAGCTGGTGAGGTCCTGCGACGTCGTGGTCAGCGACCCGTACAGCGCCAGCAGGTTGTCGCGCTGCTCGACGACGGTCTTGGTCGTCGTGGTCATGTCGTTGAGGGCCTGCAACAGATCCGGCGCGGCGTCGGCGTAGACGTTCGAGACGTCCGCGAGCTTGGAGATGTTCTCCTTCAACGCGGGCAGGTGCGGGTTGAGCTCACCGAGGTAGGCGTCCAGCGACACGAGCGTCTGGCCGAGCGGCTTGCCGCGCCCGTCCAGCGCCTGCGACAACGCGGTCAGCGTGGTGGCGAGCTTCTCCGGCTGGATCGCCTGCAGCACCGGCATCAGGTTGTCGAGCACGCGTTCCAGCTCGATCGCGCTGCTGGAGCGGTCCTGCTCGATGACCGCGCCCTCCTGGATCGCGCCGCTCTTCTGCTGCGGCAGCACCAGGTTCACGTACCGCTCGCCGAACAACGTCTTGGGCAGCAACCGCGCGCTGACGTTGGAGGGAATCTGGTTCACCTTGTCCGGCAGCAGCGCGAGCTCGAGCTCGGCACCGTTCCCGCTGGTGCGAACAGCCTTCACCGAGCCGACGATGAGCCCGCGCACCTTGACGTCGCTGGCCGTCTGCAGCTGGTTGCCGATGTGGTCGGTCTTGAGCGTGACCTTCACGTAGTCGCCGAAGACGTCCTTGTACAACGCCACCGTGAGCGACAGGAACATGGCGATCGCGAGAAGGAAGGCGATGCCCAGCACGCGTTTCCTCATCCCGCGATCCTCACCGTCGTCGTGGCACCCCAGATCGCGAGGCTCAGGAAGAAGTCGAGCAGCGCCGTCGTGACGATCGCGGTCCGCACCGCCCGCCCGACAGCCACACCGACACCCGCCGGCCCACCGCTCGCGCGGTAGCCGTAGTAGCAGTGGGTCATGATGATCACGACCGCGAAGACCAGCACCTTGCCGAACGACCAGAGCACGTCGATCGGAGGTAGGAACAGGTTGAAGTAGTGGTCGTACGTGCCCGCCGACTGCCCGAAGAACTCGACAGTGATCGTCCGCGCCGCGAGATAACTGGTCAGCAGTCCGATCACGTACAGCGGGATGATCGCGACGAACCCGGCGATGATCCGCGTGGTGACGAGGAACGGCAGGCTGGGAATGCCCATGACCTCGAGCGCGTCGATTTCCTCGGAGATCCGCATCGCACCGAGCTGCGCCGTGAAGCCCGACCCCACCGTCGCCGACAACGCGAGCCCGGCCACGAGCGGCGCGATCTCACGCGTGTTGAAGTACGCGGACACGAACCCGGCGAACGCCGACGTGCCGATCTGGTTCAGAGCCGTGAAGCCCTGCAGACCGACAACCGTGCCCGTGAAGACACTCAGCCCGACCATCACACCGATCGTGCCGCCGATGACCGCGAGCGCCCCCGACCCGAAGCTGACCTCGGCCAGCAGCCGCATCGTCTCCTTCGAGTACCGCTTGAGCGCACGAGGCGTCCAAGCCAGCGCCTTGATGTAGAACGCCAGCTGGTCGCCGAACCCGTCCAGAGTGGACAACGCCTTGTTCGCCATCAGCTCCCCTTCGCGGGCACGACCTGCAGGTAGATCGTGGTGAGGACGAAGTTGACGAAGAACAACAGCAGGAACGTGATGACCACGGCCTGGTTCACCGCGTCGCCCACGCCCTTCGGCCCACCGGCGGGGTTGAGCCCCCGGTACGCCGCGACGATGCCCGCGATGAACCCGAAGATCAGCGCCTTGATCTCACTGATCCACAGGTCCGGCAGCTGCGCCAACGCGCTGAAGCTCGCCAGGTAAGCGCCGGGCGTGCCGTCCTGCATGATCACGTTGAAGAAGTAGCCGCCCAGCACACCGACGACGCTCACCATGCCGTTGAGCAGCACGGACACCAGCATCGCCGCCAGCACCCGCGGCACGACCAGCCGCTGGATCGGGCTGACGCCGAGCACTTCCATGGCGTCGATCTCTTCGCGAATCTTCCGCGACCCGAGATCCGCACAGATGGCCGAACCACCGGCACCCGCGATCAACAGCGCCGTCACGATCGGACTGGCCTGCTGAATGATCGCCAGCACGCTGGCCGCGCCCGTGAAGCTCTGCGCACCGATCTGCCGGGTCAAGCTCCCGAGCTGCAACGCGATGACCGCGCCGAACGGAATCGACACCAGCGCCGTCGGCAACACCGTCACGCTGACGATGAACCAGCTCTGCTGGATGAACTCCCGCAGCTGGAACGGCCGCTTGAACGACGTCCGCACGACGTCGATCCCGAGCTGGCACAGCTTCCCCGTCTCCCGCAGCGCCCCAGCGCCGGGGAAAGTCGTCTGCGTGCTCACAGCACACCACCACGACGCGGCCAGGGGCTGGGCGTAGGAGCCGCAGCGTGCACGTTGTACCGCACCAAATCGTCCGGCGTCAGGCTGGCGATGATCCCCTGCTGCGCCTCGTGGGGCAGCTGGTGAATGATCGACATGACCCGGTCCTTGCGCCGCCGAACAGCATCGCGGAACGGCAACCCGGGCGTCGGCTCCAACTGCGGCACAACCCCGCGCATGTCCTCGTCCGGCGACCCGTCCGAATGCCCGGCATCCGCATGCGCCTGCTCGGCGGCCATGGTGGCCTGGTCCTTCTCCTCGGACATGCCGATGGGCCCGAGCCGCCGCCCGTTCAAGAACTGCTCGACAACAGGCTCATCGCTGGTCAACAACACCTCACGAGGCCCGAACATGACCAGCTCGCGCCGGAACAACATCCCGAGGTTGTCCGGCACGGTCCGCGCAATGTTGATGTTGTGCGTGACGATCAGAATCGTCGCGTCGATCTGCGCGTTGAGGTCGATCAACAACTGGCTCAGGTACGCCGTGCGCACCGGATCAAGTCCGGAGTCCGGCTCGTCGCACAAAATGATCTCGGGGTCGAGCACCAGCGCCCGCGCCAGCCCAGCACGCTTGCGCATACCGCCGGAGATCTCACCGGGGAGCTTCTTCTCCGCACCGACGAGACCGACCATCTCCATCTTCTCGAGCACAATCCGCCGGACCTCAGCCTCGGTCTTGCGGGTGTGCTCCCTCAACGGAAACGCGATGTTGTCGTACAGGTTCATCGACCCGAACAACGCACCGTCCTGAAACAGCACGCCGAACATCTTCCGAATCTCGTAAAGCCGGTGCTCAGAACACCGCACGAGATCCGTCCCGTTGATGACGATCTTGCCCTTCTCCGGCTTGAGCAGCCCCACCAGCGACTTCAGGAACACGCTCTTGCCGGTACCGGACGGCCCGAGCATCACGCTGACCTCACCCGGAGGCAGCGTGAGCGTGACGTCCTGCCAGATGGTCTGCTTGCCGAAGGACTTGGTCAGACCCTCGACGACCACCTCGACGCCCATCCGCACCTCCGCACACGCCCAAGACGCCGCGGCGATCGGCGTCACACTGGGGCAACGAGTTCGTTCGCGGCAGGTTACTCACCAGTTGGCCTAACGGCGGTTGCGTTCCGATAACGGCACGCAGGGTGACCTCGCAAAACGGTCAGCCACACCTGAACCACTCCCCGACAACCGGGAAATTCCAGCTCAGTGTGACAGCCAGCACACCAGCACAAACGCCAAAACACCACTCAGCGCAACCACAGGCAAAAGCGAGGCCGAAGGCGAGCTCGAGCGAAGGCGAAGCCCCGCGCGCGGGGCTGGTGGGTCTTTGATCAGATTCGCGGGGATCTGGGGCGGAGCCCCAGGGTTCCGGCAAAGTCGTGTCCGCCGTTTGGACGTAGGACGGGCACGGCTCTCTGGTTGATCATGTGAGTGTCTAAGTCTCATGATCTTCTGGGAGTGCCGTGCCCGCCGTGTCATCCTGCCCGA